>NZ_JBNHHB010000054.1:0-32929 GCF_059091905.1 Arthrobacter sp. Dra40 | reverse complement strand
AAGTGGGCAGATTACATGGCCGCGAATGGACAGTTTTACTGGCCGCCAGCGGGCACTTTCGTGGCCATCTACGGGCAGTTTTTCATGGCCGCTGACAGACAGGTCCGACTCCATGAATGTTTAGCAGCCCAGGCGCAAGCTCGCTCACGTGCCGGGTCAGTGCCTCATAGTTATCCTTCATCTGCGCAGTCAGATCATTGATCGAGCGCCCGAGCCGGCGGGCTTCTATCCGGATCGTCGAAGCCGCCATGTGCTCGTCGGTACGGGCACGCCAAGCGGCCACCGTCCGGATCTGGGCATCCGTCAGGGGATTTCTTGCATCGATGCCAAGGTCGAAGCTTCGCAACAGGGCGGTGAGCGCGTTCCGGTCCGCGGTCCTGCGACTGTCCATTGCCCTCCGACTCACTAGCAGCACCCTCAGGGCTGCGCAGATCCCTTCTGCTCGTGGAGTCAACAACAAGTCCACTTCGGAACCAAGAGCGGTACGCGCCGCTGCCACCGCATCAATCTCGTCCGATTTCCCCTTGCCCGAGCGGGCGGCACGTTTGGGTGGGCGGACCTCGCAGACTGTGATTCCTGCCGTATGAAGAGCGCGGGCGAGAGTAGCACCGTAGGAACCAGCTCCCTCGATTGCGACCAGCACCTTTCCGGAAGCACGTCGCTGCATCCAAGCCACCGCCCGGGCCAGTCCGGCCGCGGTGGTGGGGAACGTTCCGGTGTCAGAAATGCGCCCCGTACCGGCATTCAATATCGCGTAAGTGTGTGTTTTGGCGTGCGTGTCCACGCCAATGACATGTTCATATTGCTCTGCCACACTGGTCACTGCGGCGTCTCCTTCCGTGCCGAGGGATATTAGCCGTACGGCGTCGGTCTGGAAGAGCAACTGTTTCGAGGCGTATCTCTAACGAGCCACGCGGACCGAGTTTCCTCGGACGCGGGCGACCTTCTATGAAGCCATCGAAACAAGGTCAGACCGACGCCAACCCCGCTCCGCAGGCACGTCAGCGAAAAGGCACCTGAAGGGCCAGATAGGGACCGGGCCATGCGAAGCAGAGTCGGTGGCCAGTCTGCCAGCCAGTCGCAGACCAGCCACCCCCATTAGAGATGGGGACAAGACCAGCCGAAGCTTTGACCATGGCAGGTCGGCCGTAACGTGGATGCCGGACTCTGGCGCCGCAGGACATGCCAGCACTCGTACTGGATTGATGTCTGGAGGCGGCGTGATCAAAGAGCACCATCTTGTTGATGTCTTTATCGGCGTTGACGTGGGCAAGAGCAACCATCACGCGGTCGCGCTAGACCGCGAAGGCAAGAAACTGCTGGACAAGGCGCTGCCCCAGGACGAGGCGAAACTGCGTGAAATCATCGCTTCCCTCGCACGGCATGGGACCCTGCTTTTGGTGGTCGACCAGCCGGCCACAATCGGTGCCCTGCCGGTCGCCGTGGCCCAGGACGAAGGCATCCTGGTCGGTTACCTGCCCGGCCTGGCGATGCGCCGCATCGCGGACCTGCACCCGGGCGAGGCCAAGACCGACGCCCGGGACGCGGCGATCATCGCCGAAGCGGCCCGGACCATGCCCCACACCCTGCGCGCCATCGCCCTAGCCGATGAACAGGCCGCGGAACTCTCAATGCTCTGCGGCTTCGACGACGACCTGGCCAAGCAGGCAACGGCTGCCTCCAACCGGATCCGGGGACTGCTGACCCAGATCCACCCTGCGTTGGAACGGGCGATCGGACCCCACCTGGACCACCGGGCGATGGCCGAGCTCCTGGTCAGGTACCCGACCCCGGACGCCCTGCAAAAGGCCGGTCAGACCCGCGTGGCCGCACTGCTGCGCAAGTTCGCGCCGCGGGCCGGCAAGCGCTGGGCGGCCGAGGTGTTCTCCGCCCTCGGCGAGCAGACCGTGGTGGTATCCGGCACCGGCGCCGCCGGCATCGTATTGCCGCAGCTCGCCGCGCAACTGGCGCAGCTGCGCACGTCCCGCGCCCAGATTCTGACCCGGGTTGAAGAACTCGTGGAGGCCCACCCTCTTCACCTCGTCCTGACCTCCATACCGGCGGTCGGCGTCAGGACGGAAGCACGGATCATCACCGAGATCGTCGGCAAGGAATTCGCCTCCGCAGGACATCTGGCCTCCTACTCCGGATTCGCACCGGTGACCTGGAGATCGGGCACTTCCATCCGCGGCGACCATTCATCGAAGAAGGGAAACAAAGTCCTCAAACGCGCCTTGTTCCTCTCCGCGTTCGCGGCACTGAAGGACCCGGTTTCACGCGCCTACTACGACCGGAAACGCGCCGAGGGAAAACGCCACAACCAAGCTCTCATCGCTCTGGCCAGACGCCGCTGCGATGTCCTCTTCGCAATGCTCCGCGACATGACCCTCTACGAAACGCCTCAGCTCAAGGCAGCCTGACCCCTTGACGAAGAACATAGGGACACCCCCCCGTCCCGCAGGAATCAAACAAACGTGGCCTTCAGGGCGTGCATTGCCCTAGCAGCGGGTCTGCACGCCTACGCGAGGATTGCGGCTTCGTCAGAGTTCGTTGAACCTCGGCTAGAACGCACCATTCAGCATCTCAACGAGGGACTATCCCGTTAATCTGACACTCCCGATACAGCCCGCCAAAAATGTTCAATCGCAGTGTCGAGAGAGGATAGATCAAGTGTCTCGTTGATGGCGTGCATCATGGCAGGATCTCCTGGACCCCAGATCACGATGGGGGCATCGGGGAACCGGTCTTGGAGAACCGAACCGTCGGTGAAGTAGGGGGCTGCGGGTGCTGGCGAGTAGTCCCGCAATACCGTCGGGGGCTGCCCGGCGCGGACGGGAGCCAGATTGATTAGCTCTGTGATTCGAAGGTCACCCTGGAGGCCGCGGAGCCAGTCGAGAATTCGTTGGGGATCACCTACCGTGCGGAAATCTAGGGATAGCTCTGCATGGTCCGGAACGATATTGGGCACGCTCCCCCCGGAAAGGTAACCGAGGTTGACCGTTTCTCTACCCAAGTACTCATCGGAGGCCGCAGGAAAGGCATCGAGGTTGTCGACGACTCCCCTCACGAGAGTCTCGATGGCGTTGATTCCGGCATGTGGTCGAGAACCGTGGGCGGCTACGCCCTGCGCTTCGACCCTCACCCAAAGAGCCCCACGGTGACCAAGCGAAACCTGGTTGTTGGTGGCCTCAGGAACAATGATAAACGCGGGGTCTAGTTGGGCCAGCCCCTCAGCTGCGACAACAGCTCCTTGACTGCCGATTTCCTCATCCGCCGTCAAGAGGACAGCTACGTCAGCTCCGGCGACGTTCGCGCGAATCAAGGTGACCAATGCTGCGACCAGGCCGCCTTTCATGTCAACGCTCCCCCTGCCGTGGAGTGTCCCTCGTTCGATATCGATAGCACCGTCAAACGGGTGAGAGGACCAAGAGCCGGCGGCGCCGGCTGGCACGGTGTCGGTATGACAGACGAACATCACCGGGGCCGACCCGCTGCCAGTTGTGAGCAACGTCCAGGGATAGTTGTTCCCGCGACTGATGGTGACATCAGAGGTGTGCTGCTCCACAAAGTCGATGCAGAGGCTTTGGAGATGGTGCTGGGCCTCCAGATTCCCAGATGCCGTCTCGAGTTGTACGAGCGTCTGCAGGAAACGTAAGTAGTTGTTCCTCATAGGTCTCACATTCCGGCCTTCATTTCCCAAGTTTCGACATGACAGCAACTCTCTTTCGAAGTTGGCACTCAACTATCGAGACAGCCACCCACCATCGATAGTGAGGGCAGCGCCACTGACATAGGCAGCTGCGTCTGACGCAAGGAACACGACTGCTCCTGAAAGATCCTGTGGGCGTCCCCAACTGTTGGCGGGAATGCGGCGCAACATGTTTTCCGCCCGCTCAGCGTTCTCCCTGTGAGCAAGGGTGAAGTCGGTTTCCATGTACCCCGGGGCAATGGCATTAACCCTGATGCCATGCGGAGTCCATTCATTGGCCAGCGCTCGAGTGAGGCCAAGCAATCCATGCTTGGAAGCCGCATAAGCAGGAACTTCCACGCCGCCCTGGAACGAGTTGATCGAGGCGATGTTGATGATGCTGGCAGGGGCATCACCCGCCGCGAGAACACCACGAGCAAAAGCTTGGCTGAGAAGGAAAGGAGCAGTGAGGTTCACATCGAGAACTGCTAACCAATCTGATTGTGCCGTCTCGATGGCTGGGCCTCTCCGAATAATCCCGGCATTGTTGACCAAGATGGTCGGCTGTGGGAACGCGTCTCGAGCCCACGAGATCAGATGTGCTGCGGTGTCCTGTGTTAGGACACTGAGATCAGTTACATAAGTGGAGCAGTTAACCCCGCGGTCACGTACCTCCTCAGCTACCTGATCGAGGTCACCGAGCCCAACCGCCAGGATATCGGCCCCGGCCTCCGCAAGTGCGAGAGCCATGGAACGCCCAAGACCGCCTGAAGCCCCAGTCACCAGCGCTGCCTTTCCATCTAATCGGAAGAGCTCCAGGACGGGAGTGCGGGATGTTGTGGTCATAAGTGAAATGCCTTTGTTTAATGCTGACTTCGAAAGGTGGAAGGCCAGGGCAAACAGGCCCCGACAAGTCGTAGAACGTGCTTACTCGCGACCTACGGGACGCGAGAATGTTCTAGCTCGTACCCCCACGTCCCGCTTTTTCCGACATCCGCTTAGCCCTGCAGTGGTGTCAGCCCGAAGTCCAAACCGTCATTGCCTGCATCAGACGGCAGGCGGAGGAAACCTGGCCAGACACCCGCCGCCGTCACCCGCCTGCGGGATTGAAGAGGTGCATGACGGCGGCAAGGCGTCTGACAGTACTTTAGACGGGTCGAACTACACGGCCCGCAGATCCACTCCCTTGGTTTCCGGCAGCAACTTCATTGCGACCAGGGTCAGGAGGCACAGAACGACGACCAAGGCCCCGGACAGCCATGTCAGATCGATTGACACGAACAACTGGTACACGTAGGGTGCGGTGCCGCCAAAACCAGCCACGGACACCGAGTAGGCGAGGCCGATGCTTTGGGTGCGCTGCGACGTCGGGAAGACTTCCGACATGATCGAGGACAGCAGCGAACCCGAAGCAGCCACGATCACCAGAGCAATTGTCGAAGCAACCAGCAGAGTCCACGGCTCATCAGTGATCATTGCCATGAGGGGAATCTGAAGCACACCCATCGCGATCGCGAAGAAATAGATGACTGGCTTGCGTCCGATACGGTCAGAGAGCCGGCCCCAGAGCGGTAGCGCCACCAAACCTATAACCTGCGCGACGACCGTCACCCAATACGCACCCTGAATGGACATTCCTTGCTGCGTGATGGCATACGTCGAAACATAAGATGACCAGGTGTAGTGGGCCGCTGTCACACCCGACACCATTCCGATGATCAAGAGGATTGAAACCCACCGGGGACGCGGATTCCGCGCCCCGACACCTTGGCCCGCAACTGCACCTTCCACCGGAGTGGAAATCGCTACAGGCTTCACCGCGACCTCGTCATTCTTCTCATCGAAGACCTCAGATTCGTGCATCCCCCGCCGAAGGTAGAGAGCAAACACCGCACCAAAAGCACCCAAGATGAACGGGATTCGCCATCCCCACTCGGCCACTTGCGATTCCGCAAGAACCAGGGAAATGACACCTCCCAATACATACGCAATGACCGAGCCACCGAAGATTGCGACGAATACGAGGCTGCCCCATTGCCCGCGCTTCTGCCGGGGGGCAATCTCGGGAATGTAGCTGTTCGCCGTCGCCGACTCGCCACCATGAGCGAAGCCCTGAATCATCCGGATCAGAAGCAGCCCAATAGACGCACCGAGACCGAGGGTCTCATACGACGGCATGAGCCCAATTGCCACGGAGGCCAGGGCCATCATGACCATCGTGGTGATCATGACCTTCTTTCTTCCCTTACGGTCCGAGAGCGCTCCGAATACAACGCCGCCCAGCGGGCGCATGAGAAAACCAACCGCAAATACTGCCAACGTTGAAAGAAGAGCCGAGGCGGGATCTGACTGGTTGAACATCGCGGCCGCAATGAATGGAGCGAATACGGCGTAAGAACTCCACTCGTACCATTCCAACAGCTGGCCGATCGTACTCGCACGAAGGGATCTACGACGCTGCCGCCCGGATATTAAATCCTCGCCTACAGCGGGCTCTCTCTTGTCTACTGATTGAACCATCAAATTACCCTTCTAATTCAGGTCGAACACATAGGTGAAGCGTCCACTGCTAACGCTCTGACTACGTATTCATGTTTACGCTGCGAATTGGCTAACAAAAAGTCATGATGCCTGAAGTATTGACACATCAGCCCGGATTTCCGGGCCCGGGTTGACTTCGCTCTCCTGTCGAGGTTCGCCCCGCCTCCCCGCATCCACGTGCACAGGACGGCTGGACGCATCCCTCTGAAGAGGAAGCGTTATACTTCGGAACCGATCGCTCACAGCTTCGGGCAGGCCAGCAGGTCATTCCGCAAAACTGCACGGGCCGGTTCGACAGCTCGTATGCAGGCAGTACGGCTGATCGAGTTTTGCGGCCTGGGCATTAGCGGCGACCGCCCACGCTACCCAGGCCTCTTGGCCCGTCAGTGCCGTGAACGTCGTACCTAGTTTTATCGTCTCGACGTGTCGTGTCAAGAATCACATCGGGGGGTTGACGAAACCCGGTGAGTACGATTTCATGAAACGTGAATACGATTTCACCACAGGGGGCGGCCCGGGTGACGCCAAGGAATGAGGTCAGAATTGATGGACGCAACTGAAACGATCGCGTCGGTAATGAGCGTGGGCGGGCGACCAGCCGGGAGCCGGCGCGAAATCAAGATCATCGACACCACGCTGCGTGATGCGCATCAGAGCATCTGGGCGACGCGCATGCGGACTGAACACATCGAGCAGATGGCTGCGGACTTCGACAAGGTCGGCTTTGAGCACGTCGATCTCGTGGCGCCGATCCAGTTCGATGTAGCGGTGCGCTATTTGAAGGAGGATCCGTGGGAGCGGGTGCGCCGCGCTCACGAGCTCGCGCCGAACACCAAGTTTCGCGCCCTCCTCCGCTCCCGGAACATCGCCGCGTTCGATTTTTTGCCCGATGACGTGATCATGGCCTGGGTGGAGCGGCTGTACGCGAACGGATTCCGGGTGATCGGCTCCTTCGATGGGCTGAACGACATCGACAACATTGCCCCCGGGCTGCGTCACGCCAAGAAGCTCGGAGCCGAGACGTTCGGTGCAGTGTCATTCTGCGAGAGTCCCGTCCACACGGACGAGCTGTTCGTGGCGAAAGCAACGGAGCTCATCGAGAAAGCCGACGTCGACCGGATCATGCTCAAGGATGCCGGGGGTCTGCTCACCCCGGAGCGCATCCGCACACTGGTGCCGGCGCTCAAGGACGTCATCGGTGATCGTCCGCTCGAGGTCCACACCCACTCCCTCACCGGGCTGGCACCGCTCGTCTGCCTCGAGGCGGCCGAGGCCGGCGCGGATTCGCTGCACCTCTCTGTGGCCCCGCTCTCCTCCGGCAACGGCCAGCCTTCGGTGCAGAACGTCGTGCGTGATCTGCGCGCTTTGGGCTACGTAGTGAACGTCGATGACGAAAAGATCGGCGAGATCAGCCAGACGATTCGCCAGATCGCCGAACACGAGAACAAGCCCCTCGGCGAACCGATCGAGTACAACGGCCTGCACTTCATGCACCAGACTCCCGGGGGCATGCTCTCGAACTTCCGCACGCAGCTTGCCACCGCCGGGCTCGCCGACCGCTACGACGAGTTGCTGCTGGAGATCGCGCAAGTCCGCTCTGAATTGGCGTACCCAATCATGATCACGCCATTCGCGCAGTTCGTCGGAACCCAAGCGGCCATGAACGTCATGACTGGCGAGCGCTACAAGATGGTGCCGAACGAGATTAAGAAGTATGTGCTCGGTTACTACGGTGACTTGCTCGCCGAAATCGACCCCGAGTTGCGGCAGAAGATCATCGACAATGGTGCCTCGGATATCGCGCTCGAGCCCAGCGAACCGAAACCCATGCTGGAAGACCTCGCGGCACGTTATCCCGACGAGTCGATTGATCACCACCTGCTGAGGGCCATGTTCGCCGGAAGCCAGGTCGACGAGATGAAGATGGCCGTCGCCTCGGGCGGTAACCCCGACGAGATCCCGCACCCGTTGCTCGGGATCGTGAAGTCGCTGCACGCAACCGGCCAGACCGGCACCAAGACCCTGAATGCCGGAGACCTGAAGATCAGCATTACCAAAGGAGAGAACTGACCATGTCGCTTAACCAGCCTGACATTCGCGAACTTAGGGCCCTCGTTGATTGGGCGCACACCACCACCGATGTGCGTGAACTGTCGATCAAGTACGGAGACGTCGAACTCTTCGTATCGCGCAATGAGCGCACCGCCATGGCCCCGACCACCGCAACGCCCGTGGCGATGACCGCCCCTGCTCCCGAGGTGGCCCCTGCCCCGGCGGCCACAGCCGCTGCGGTCGCTCCTGCGCCCGCGCCTGTCGCCGCGCCGGCTTCTACTCCGACCGCGGCCACCGAGGACGAGGTTGTCATTACCGCCCCGATGGTTGGCATCTTCTATGCCTCTCCGAAGCCGGGATCCCCTGCGTTCGTCAACGTCGGCGATCGCGTCAGCCGGGATTCGGTCCTGTGCATCCTCGAGGTCATGAAACTGATGAACAATATCGAAGCAAACGTGGACGGCGTCGTGACGCAGATTCTCGTAGAGAACGAACAGGCCGTCGAGTATGGTCAGCCGCTGATGGTGATCAAGCGCGATGCCTGAGCAGCTGGGCAGCGTCCTTATCGCTAATCGGGGCGAAATCGCGCTCCGCATCATCCGCGCCTGTCAGGAACTCGGGATCCGCAGCGTCCTGGCCTACTCCGAGGCCGACCGTGAATCGCTGCCGGTCAAGCTCGCCGACCAGGCCGTGTGCATCGGTCCCGCGAACTCGGTCAAGAGCTACCGGGACCCGCAAGCCATCATCAGTGCCGCCCTGGCGTTCCAGGTAGATGCGATTCACCCCGGTTACGGTTTCCTGGCCGAGAACGCCGATTTCGCGGCACTGTGCGAGCAGGAGGGAATCGGTTTCGTCGGTCCAGCCTCGGACATCATCCGCCGCATGGGCGACAAGATCGAGGCCAAGAAAATTGCCCGCGCAGCCGGCGTCCCAACGGTGCCGGGTTCGTTGGGCGCGATCGCCCAGTACGATGAGGCACTCACCGTGGCCAGCGAGGTCGGCTACCCGCTCTTGATCAAGGCCGCTGCGGGCGGTGGTGGCCGCGGCATGCGCGTCGTCGAGTCCGGCGAGACACTCGAGCGGAACCTCAGCGAGATCATGTCAGAGGCCGAGACGGCCTTCGGGGACCCTTCCGTGTACATTGAGCGGTACCTCACCGATATCCGGCACATCGAGATCCAGGTCATGTCCGACGGTGAGTCGACCGTACATCTCGGTGAGCGGGACTGCACGGCACAACGACGCAATCAGAAACTGGTTGAGGAGGCGCCGTCTCCCGTCCTCGATGACGAATTGCGGGACGGTCTCGCCCAGGCCGCCGTCGCGCTGTGCCAGGAGGTCGGTTACCGCAACGCCGGCACGGTGGAGTTCGTGTTCGACAACATCGATCGAAAGTACTACTTCATCGAGATGAACACGCGCATCCAGGTGGAGCACCCGGTGTCCGAGATGATCACGGGCATCGACCTGATCAAGCTCCAGCTCGTAATCGCCGCCGGCAATCCACTGCCCCTGACTCAGGATGACATCGTCATCCGCGGTCACGCGATCGAATGCCGCATCAACGCAGAGGATCCGCAAAAGGGATTCCTTCCGAATCCCGGTCTGATTGAGAACTTCCGCGCTCCGGGTGGGTTCGGGGTGCGGCTCGACACGCACATTGAGACTGGCTATGTGATTCCGCCGTTCTACGACTCGATGATCGGCAAGCTCATCGTCTGGGGTCAGGACCGTGATGAGGCGATTAGTCGCGCCTTGCGGGCGATCGAAGAAATGGAGGTTGATGGCGTTACCACGACGGCACAGTTCCAGGGCGAGATCCTTGATAGCGACGTGTTCCGCAGTGGTGAATTCAACACCGCCTTCGTTGCGAAGTTCTTGGCCGACCAAGTGAGCTGACAGGCTTATGCGGGGGCCGTGCCGACAGCGGTACGGCCCCCGCGGGCACTTCCGGTTATCATCTATAGGCTCGGCAGGATAAAGGCGATGTGACACGTTTAGTCGCCGGAGATGAGGGATATGCTGACTGGCAGGGAGATCGCACGGCTAGCCGGCGTATCGCAGGCCACCGTCTCACGGGTCGTGCAGGGATCGACGCGCGTCAGCGAAGAGAACCGGCGCCGGGTCGAGGAAGCAATGGCCAGGTTCGGCTACGTACCTAACGCGCAGGCACGCGCAATGCGTACCCGGCGGTCGGGGACGATCGGTGTCATCGCTGGCGAAATCACCAACCCCTGGTATCCCGAGATGATGTATGCACTGGCTAGGGAGATCGGCATTGCGGGCCTCCGAACCAACTTCTGGGTGTCCGAGGGCGAAAACAGCGAACAGGCAGCGATCGAGGCCATCCGGTCCAAGCTCGTCGACGGGTTGATCTTCACCACCGCAACCCGGGATTCAAAGGCGTTGCGCACTGCGCTCGATATGAGACTTCCAGTCGTCCTCGTCAACCGTAGTTTGGAGGGGGTCACTAGCGATCAGGTCACCGGAGACAACGTTGGCGGTGGCGCGGCCGTCGCAACCTATTTCCTCGCTCACGGCCGCACGGACGTCGCCGTCGTCGGCGGCGGACCGGGGATCAGCACGGGACGCGAAAGACGCAAGGGATTCGTGGATGCCTTCGCCGAAGCGGGAATCGGCATCCCCCTTGCTCGCGCCCCCGAGACAGAATTCACCCATGAGGCGGGCCTCGATGCCGGAAGGCTGTTGCTCGCAGATGACCCGCCGCATGCGATCTTCTGCACGACGGACATCGTCGCGTTTGGCGTCATCGACGCGGCAAAAGAACGTGGCTTGCGTGTGCCCGAAGACCTGTGGGTTGCCGGCTATGACGATATCCCGATGTCGGCGTGGAAAGTGCTTGACCTCACGACAGTCCGGCAACCCATAAAGCAAATGGCCAAAGTGTCGCTTCAGGCTCTCCTCGCTCGAATCGACAACCCCGACACCGCGGTAGAAGAAAAACGTTTCCCGACGGAACTTATATTGCGTGGGTCTACGGGCGTCAGTCACAACTAATGAAATACGTAAGTAAGGGATACTCGTGCCGCTAGAACAGAATTTGCAGCGCTGTGGCTCCTGCCGGAGCGAGAGAAGGTGACGGTGCGACGGGTTCTGGGCAGCCCAGTCGATGACCAGACACGGTGCGTCCACTACCGCACGCCACTGGATGTGGTCGCAATCAAGTTCCGCTGCTGCCGCCAGTACTACCCCTGCCATCTATGCCATCAGGAGAGCGCGGGTCATCCGGCGGTTCAGTGGCCGGCCGACGAGCACCACATCACTGCCGTTCTCTGCGGGGTCTGCAATAGCGAACTGTCCATCCGAGACTACCTTGCGGTGAACGGTTGCCCGCGGTGCGCTGCAGAGTTCAATCCGGAATGCCGTTTGCACTCACAGCTGTACTTCATCACAGAGACCCGCCAGGAGAACGCTTAGGGTGTCGATCAAGCAATCACTCCGGAATCCCTTGCGCCGCGATCAGCCCGCAGGGACATCAGCGCCTCAGCACCCTGGCATCCGGCTGACGGGCGTCTCCGTCATCAGGGAGGGCCAAGAGGTCCTGCGCAGCCTCGACCTGAGCCTGAACGATCACCGCATCGCGGTGATCGGGCTCAACGGCTCGGGCAAATCCACCCTGGTACGCCTCCTCAACGGTTTGCTGCTGCCCACCCGCGGCACGGTCCAGGTGGGCGAGCTGACCACCGCAAAGGACGCAAAGCGGATCCGGCGCCAGGTGGGGTTCGTCTTCCAGAACCCCGAAAACCAGATCGTGATGCCGCTGGTGGCCGAGGATCTCGCCTTCGGCGCGAAGAACTTGGGTTTGAGCGGAACCGAGATCGCGGCCCGGGTTGACGGGATCCTGGATCGCCTGGGCATCACTCACCTGCGCGATCGAGAGTGCTACGCCTTGTCTGGCGGGGAGAAGCAGATGGTCGCCCTTGCCTCCGTGCTGGTCATGAAGCCGTCCACGATCGTGTTCGACGAACCAACCACCATGCTGGATCGGCGCAACCGGCGCCGGCTCCAAGCCGCCATCAGCGATCTTGACCAGCGGGCCATCGTAGTGACCCACGATCTCGAGCTGATCGACAACTTCCAACGCGTCTTAGTGATGCACAATGGGCGGGTCGCCTTCGATGGTGCCCCCGGGGCCGCCGCAGAATTCTACCGCGGAATCAGCGACTGATGACAAAGTCCACCTCAGTCCTGACTTGCATCCCGGCCGGCTGGAAGTTCGCCTTCCTGTGCTTGTCCAGTCTCGGCATCTACGCTGTGGCACACTTGGCCGTTCAGGCCGCGATCCTCGTCCTCGCCGTAGTCGCAGCCTTGCTCACCCGAACCCCGTTGGTCCGTCTGGTGCGGATCCTGGCTGGGCTTCTCGTCATGGCTGGAATCGTCTTCGCCGCCCTAGGGCTTACCAACGGATGGGAGGCGGCCGCGCTCTCGGCTCTACGGCTGCTCAGCCTCTGCCTGTTCGCCTACGCCGTCAGCCTAAGCACGCCGTTCAGCGCGATGCTCGCCCTGTTCGAACGGGTCCTGGCGCCCACCCGGCGCTTCGGTTTGAACCCAGCCCAGATGAGCCTGGCCCTGTCGATGACGGTGCGGTTCATTCCGGAAATCCGCCAGCAGTATCTCGAGGTCCGCGAAGCCCAGTTCGCCCGCGGCCTGGATCATAACCCCCTGGCCCTGCTGGTTCCCCTGCTCGTACGAACTCTCAAGTCTGCCCAGGAGATCGCCCTGGCCCTCGATGCCCGGTGCTACGACTCGGCACCACATCGGCCGCGCACAACCCAGCGCACCTCTGCCTGAATTAGTCCCATCCCAGTTACTTAGCCCAACCTAAAGGATCCTTATGTCCCCCGACACTTCGCAGACCACCCACAACACGGTGCTCGTGGCCGTTTTCGCCGCCATGATCGCCGCCCTCGGCTTGGTCCCGCCGATCACTATCGGCATCATCCCGGTGCCCATCACCCTCCAGACCTTGGGCGTGATGCTCGCCGGCGCGCTGCTTGGGCCTATGCGCGGAATGCTCGCCGTCATAGTCCTACAGGCTTTGGTGCTGGCAGGGCTACCGCTGCTGGCCGGAGGCAGGGGCGGTCTCGGGGTATTCCTGGGCCCGACGGGTGGCTACCTCATCGGCTGGATCCCCGCCGCCCTGGTCATAGGGTTGCTGGTCAAGCACTGGGCACTGAAGCGGACCGGCCGTGCTGCCCAATTCATCGCAGTCCTACTCAGTGTGGTCTTGGGCGGCATCGTGGTGATCTACGCCTTCGGGGTGCCCTGGACGAGCATGATCACTGGTCTGCCGCTGTCTACCTCAGCCCTGGGTTCAATCGCGTTCATGCCCGGGGACCTCCTGAAGGCAGTCATAGCGACGCTGGCCGCTATCAACGTACACCGCAGCTACCGCGGTCTGCTGGGAAGCATGAAGACCACCCGCCGACTGCAGGCAGAGCCCCGCGCCGAAAGTCATCCCTAAGCACCTCCCTAGGAGCCCAAACGCGGTCGTCTCGATCGGCGTTAAATGCTTCGTCCCTGGAACTAGTCCACGGTGCCGATCGGGCGAAACGTCCCGCCGAAAGTCAAAGTCGGGGGTACGACGGAATTCAAAGGCGCCCCCGATCGGCACCGAAAAGTTTCCCTCCCTAATGACGTCGAGGGTTTAGCCGCTCCCGTGGTCACGGATGCCGGAGGTGACCTAATCGCGTGGACACCACATAGTGCCCCTGACAAAACCAGAAAGGAAACCTATGCCAGAGCCCGCTTTGATCATCCCCTATGAAACCTCCATTGCTTCGCGGAAATAAGCGCATTCCTCCTGCATTATCGCGACGAGTTTTCCCGACCTGCACGTCGCTGCAGAACACCCACCCAGCGGCGTCAGCTGGCTCAGACGGTGGATGAACTAGAAGCGGGGCGCAAACATCGCCTATTTGCGATCTGCCCTGGGATGCACCCACACCCGAACCAGGGCTTACACAGGGCCGCTGCCGAGTTACGGCGATTGCTGTGGTGGTGACCGTGGCGTCCTCGTTATCCTGATGCCTCGTCTAGGGCCGCCGAGCCCGCCATCAGAATCGTGGTCCCAACGATCATGGTTCCCGCGCTCCCGCAAACACAAGCAACCACTAAGCTCGTCAACTAAACCCTTCGATCACCTAATGAATGGCCATCATGACCACTACGGTTACTCTCTTCGACCTCTCCGCCAGCCACATCACCGATATGCACGGGACCTACAAATACCTGCACGAGCATCCCGAGTTGTCGATGCAGGAAACACACACCGCCGCATATATTCGCGGAAAGCTCGACCAGCTGGAAATTGAATCCTTCCGTTGCGGAGGCACCGGAGTGGTCGGCATCCTTCGCAACGGTGACGGCCCCGTCGTTGGCTACCGTGCGGACATCGATGGCCTCCCCATGCAGGAAGACACCGGCCTAGACTATTCCAGTACGGCAACTGGCACGCTGCCCGACGGCAGCAAAGTGCCCGTCATGCACGGGTGCGGACATGACGCCCACATCACCGTGGGCCTGACGGCCGCCCGACTCCTAACCGAAAACCGTGACGCATGGTCCGGTACTGCAGTGTTCATCTTCCAACCAGGCGAGGAAACGGCAGCTGGCGCCAAGGCGATGGTCGAGGATGGGCTGTGGGACAGGGCTCCCAAACCGGAAATCATTTACGGGCAGCATGTTTGGCCGGGACTGGCCGGCACCGTGAACGTCAGCAAGGGTACCGCCATGGCCATGGCGGACTCGTGGAAGGTTACGGTCCACGGCCGACAGTCGCATGGATCGCAACCTGAGCACTCCATCGATCCCATCGTGCTTGGCGCCCACATGATAGTGCGCATCCAGACAATCGTTTCTCGTCAGGTCCCTCCAATGAAGTCCGCTGTTGTAACCATCGGAACGTTCCATGGCGGATTGAAAGAGAACATCATCCCGGCATCTGCAGAGTTCACACTAAACGTGCGGACTTTCGATCACGAGGTACGTGACATGGTCCTCGGCTCGCTACGCCGCATCATCAGCGCTGAATCCCACGTTTCGGGCGCTCCCGAACCTTTCATCGAAGAAATTTCGAGCTTCCCGCAGTGCTACAACGATCCGGCCTCCGCCGAAGACCTGATCATGGCTTTGGAACCGGTTCTGGGGAAGGACGCCGTCCGGGAGACACCCCCTGTTATGGCATCCGAGGACTTCGGCCTACTGGCAGAGGCAATCGGAGTCCCAAGCGTGTACTGGTTCTTCGGCGGGCACTCCCAGGAAATGCTCGAGGATGAAACCCCGCCTGCAGGCAATCACTCCCCGTTCTTTGCGCCCGTGATCGAGCCGACGCTAACGACCGGGGTCCGGGCAGCCTTGACGGCCTTGCTGTCGAAGCTGGGGAGTGCTGCTGCATGAGCACCAACCTAGCTAACCCGTCCGCGGTTGAGTCGCATAGTCTGGTCCCTCAGCGCACAACTTTAGAGCGCTCCCCCGTTCACCAAAGTCAAACATAAACACTGGTCTTCCTGGTTCGCGTGTGCCCTGCCTGCAAAAATGCCCGATGAAAACGCTATGGGGCGGCGGCGGCTTCACCTGCAACGATTGGTTATTTGATAAGGCGGACTCGTAGTCCTTCGCTTCGCAGGGTACAGTTCCGTTCCGGCCACCAACAGAACGGCTATGGTTCATCAGGCGCACCGCTCCCCCAAGACGATTCATTGCCAGCACCGTCAAGCTTGATCTGGAGTGTGGAGGTCTCCACCGCGAAGAGGAGTCAGAGAGCCGATAAACCTCGGCAGCCACCCGCGGTGGAGCGTTTTGAAAGGCCTCTACATCAAGTGGTGCTCGCCAGTGGCCCGTTATGCTCGACTCATGTCGTCCAACCGCTACCGTGCAGCGCTGGCCACCAGCCTCGACCGTCTCATCCCGCTCGCATGCCAGCCGGAGAAAATACTGACCCGTTCTGTTCCTGCCTGCCCAGGGTGGACGCTCGATGAGCTGTTCGGGCACCTCGGATCCATCGAACGGTGGGCAGCCGAAGTGCTTCAAGAGGGGAAGCCTGCCGACAAACCGGCCCCGCCGACCACGGACGCCGCAGCATGGTTTATCGACGGCACCAACACTTTCCTGAGGACAATGGCGGCACTTGACCCGGAGGCACAGTGCTGGAACTTTGGCCCGCCCCCGCGCACGGCCGGGTTCTGGCTTCGTCGCCAGGCACACGAACACGCCATCCACCTCGTCGACGCCTGCCAAGCATCAGATCTGGAGGCCCCGGTTCTCGACGAGAACTTCATGCTCGACGGTATTGACGAGGTTCTGTCAATGTTCACCCCACGCCAGTTGCGCCTGGAACTGATGCCACGCCCGGAAGCGGCTGTGACCTTCCGCGTCCCCGGTGCCACCAGCTGGAAAATCGGCCAAGGGCCCTCCAAAGCTTCGATTACCGCCCCATTGCAAGAGATGTATCTGGGTCTCTGGGGCCGCTCCGACCTTGAAGATACCGCAATCATCGAAGGTGACGCCGCCTTTGCACTCCGCGTCCTGCAAAGCCCGCTCACACCCTGAACCAAGCCGTGGGATCCTCGGTCATGACTGACCCAATGAACGGTCGCTCATAAGACACAGGGGCGTTTTCCCTCGACTCGGCGTGCCTTTTATATGACCGTGTCCACGATCTATGTGAGCGATGCAGCTTGGGCGCTGCTTCCTAAGACCCAAAGCATTCCATATGCCGGCACCCGAGGTCCCTCCGGCCGCTCCTCCACGGCCAGGGATCCCCATACCAATGCAAGATTCGAATGCGCATCTGCCCAGTCCGCAAAAAATGCCGGTGGTGCGGCTATCCGTTGCAGCCATTCCCCCATGACGAGTCACTTCACCGCGTCCTCCGCCTTTTCAGCATCGAGAGGATCTCGCTGCCGGCGCGCCACCCGGATCAGGCAAGCATCTGGCCATTGGGCTGGGCATCCGCGCAGCACGATCGGGGCACCGCGTGCTGTTCGCCTCGACCACGGAATGGGTGAACCGGTTGCAGGCCGCTCACAACGAAGGGCCGGCTGCAGGCCGAACTGCGCAAGCTGCGCCGGTGTCCCGTCCTTATCGTCGATGAAGTCGGCTACGCCCCGTTCGAAGCCGAGGCCGCGAACTTGTTCTTCCAACCGGTCTCGTCCCGGTATGAACACTCATCGCTGATTCTGAGCAGCAATTTGCCGTTCGGGCGGTGGGGCAAAGTCTTCGCCGACGACACGTTCCCGGCCGCGATGATCGACCGGCTCGTTCACCACGCCGAGGTCATCAGCCTCAGGAGCTATTCCTACCAGACACGGGCCAGAAGAAGCCGAAAATTGACCCCCATTGGTACTTTTTAGTTTTTGGTCGTGTGGCAATCAGCAAAAAGGGGTCAAAATTTGGCTGGCGTTGACTGGAAATAGCGAACTGACCGGAAGCGGTGTTCGACGATGCCCAGGTACCGCGGCCTGAGATGGTTCACATCCGGCAACGTCGTCGCCGCTGAATTGATCGCTCCCTGAACCAGCCACCACGAGACCCCGAAGGCGCGGGCCGCCTCGAACACCGCGCGGGAGGAATCAATGACCGCGGCGACCAGCGACTCCTTCAACCGGCGGGTGGAGCGTGCAAATGACGGAACCTCTCGCTACCAGGCCGCCGGGGCGAGGGACGGGGATGCGGCGGCGATCGGGGTCTCGGGTTGCCGGCCTTGCAGGCAGGCGATGATGTTCCGGGCCGGCAGCGCGACGTATTCGCGCAGCGAGACGTTGCTGCGGTAGGCGGCGTGCGGCGTGACGATGGCCGAGGGGTGAGTGACCAGCGGGTGGTCGGCCGGAGCCGGTTCCTCCGCCAGGACGTCCAGCATGGCCCCGGCGATGTGGCCGGAGTCCAGGGCTGCGCGCAGCGCGAGTTCGTCCACGAGGGCTCCGCGCGACACGTTCACCACGTAGCTGCCCGCCGGCAGGACGGCGAGGTTGTCGGCGTCGAGCAGGTTCCGGGTTTCCTCGGTGAGCGGTGTGTGCAGGCTGACTACCTTCGACGCCGCCAGAACCTCGGCGAGTTCGCCGCGGCGCACGTCCGCCGGCCAGGCTTCGTCGGGCACGAAGGGGTCGTAGGCGATGACGGACCCGAAGACCGGGGCGGCCAGGCCGGCCAGGTACTGGGCGATGCGCCCGAACCCGACGAGTCCCAGGGTCAGCTCGCTGATCCGCGGCGGCACCGGGATCCCCTCCCCCGTCCAGTCTCCGCGTCGGGTGGCAGCCTGGGAGCGCGGGAGCTCGCGGATGAGCGAGAGCATGCCGGCGAAGGCGTGCGTGGCTACATCGCGGGTGGCCACCGAGGGCACGTTGCAGACCGTGATGTTCCGGGCGGCCGCCGCCTCTAGGTCGACCATGTCGAAGCCCGCCGACATGGTGGCCACGGCCCGCAGGTTCGGCATGGCGGCGATCATCTCGGCGTCCAGGGTGGCATAGCCGAGGATGATTCCCTCGCACCCCGCCGCGGCGTCGAGAATGGCGGCGCGGTCCCGAGTGTTCAGGTAGCGCGCCTCGATACCGGCCTCGGCCAGCAGTTCCAGGGCAATGGAGTAGTCCAGGTCCTCGGCGTCGGTAATGAGGACGCGCGGGGAAGCGGTCATGCCTGGTCCGCCTGGGCGAAAAGCTGCGCGGGCACGTGGATGAGTTGCACTCCGCCGTCGGCCAGGGCTTGGCGGATGGCCGGGGCGAGTTCGGCGGCGTCGTGGATCCGCCGTCCGGTACCGCCGAAGGCAGTGGCCAGGGCGGCCCAGTCTGGCTGCACGAGTTCCACGCCCACCGGCTCGATGCCGCGATCCAGCTCGTTCTGGCGGATCTCGCCGTAGCCGCCGTTGTCCGCGCACACCACCACCAGATCCAGGCGCTGTTCGACAGCGGTCACCAGTTCCTGCACCGCGAACATCAAGGCGCCGTCGCCCACCACGCAGACCACCGGGCGGTCCGGCGCAGCGATGCGGGCGCCGATGGAAGCCGGCAGTCCGTAGCCGAGCGTGGCATAGGCCGGGGTGTAGAGCAGCGAGTGCGGCTGGTCCTGCGGCACAAAGCTGGCCGTGCCCAGGTACGTGGCCTGGGAGGAGTCGCCGCCGATGATGGTCGACGGCGGCACGGCGGCCGCCACCTGCTCGGCCAGCGCGGCGAACTCCGGGGACAGCGCACGGGCGGCGTCGCGCAGCACCGGGCGCAGCCGGGCCGCGCGGTCGGCGCCGCGGTCTCGACGCCCGTGGGTCTCCACGCGCTCGCTGGCGCTCGCTTGGTCGACCACCGGACGCCTGATACCGCCGTCGTTGTTTTCCTGCAGTGCGGCGAGCAGTTGGGGCACGACGGCGGCGCTGTCACCAACCAGCGGAACGTCGGCCGCGATGTTCTTGGCCATCTGCCCGGCCAGGATGTCCACGCGGATCACCGTGCCGCTCGGGTGCAGCCGGTTGAACCAAAGCTCAGCGTCGCCCACCTTGGAACCGATGACCAGCAGCACATCGGCTTCCTCGCAGAGCTGTTGCGCGGCGGACAGCCGGATGTCCGAGCCCAGCGCCAGCGGATGCGACTCCGGGATAGCGCCCTTGCCGTTGAGCGTGGTGATCACCGGGGCGTCCAGCGCTTCGGCCAGCTGCAGCAGGTTGCTGCCGGCGCGCAGTGAACCGCCGCCGGCGAGCAGCACCGGCCGGCGCGATTCGGCGAGCAGCTGGGCGGCGTGTCGGATGGCCTGGGCGGACGCGCCCGCCGGCTCACGCCGCGGCGCAGCCTGCAGCAGATCCGCCGGTGCGTCCGAGGGACCCTCGAGCACGTTGAGCGGTACTTCGATGTGCACCGGCCGCGGGCGCCCGTAGCGGAAGAGTTCGAAGGCGTCGTGGATGCCCTGCACCGCCTCGGTGGCGGAGGTGACCCGGCGCGACCACTCGACGATCGCGCCGACGGCGGCCGTGGCGTCCTTGGTCTCGTGCAGCGAGCCGATGTCGGCGAACTCTTCGCCTTCGGGCACGCCCGGCGAGAGGATGATCAGCGGCCGGGACTCGCAGTAGGCGGTGCCCGCGGCGGAGAGCGCATTGAGCAGGCCGGGCCCCGACGTCGTAATGACGACGCCGGGCAGGCCGGTCTGCTGTGCCCAGCCGTCGGCGGCGTAGCCGGCACCCTGTTCGTGACGGGTGGTCACCGGGCGGATGCCCAGCGGTGCCAGGTGGCGGTAGAACTCCAGGTTGTGCGTCCCGGGGATGCCGAAGATGGTGTCGATGCCGTAGTTCCGCAGGACGGTCATGACGGCCAGGCCGGTGTTCTCGGCGACGACTCCATCGGGCAGCGTAACGGTGGGGGTGGCCGCCGGGGTGTGCTCAGACATGCTGGACCTCCGCGTTGAGTCGTGCAGGGCGGTCGGCCGTGAAGCGCTGGATGCCGTCCACCCAGGTTTCCAGGACCTGGATGTCGGCGATCTCGGCGGCCTCGACGGCCAACGGGTCGCCGGCGAGGACCACAAAGTCGGCCCGCTTGCCCGCGGTCAGCGACCCGAGGTCGTCCTCGCGGCCCAGGGTGTGGGCGGCGTTGATGGTGTGTGCCGCCAGCGCCTGGTGCGCCGTGATGAGCAGCGAGTCCGAACCGAGCTTGACGCCGGAGCGGGTGATGCGGTTGGTGGCGGCCTGGATGGCTTCCAGCGGCTTGGGCTCGGCCACGGGGGCATCGGAGCTGATGGTCACGGGCACGCCGGCCGCCACGAACTCGCCCAGCGGGTTGAACCGCTCGCCCGGAGTGCCGACGGCTTCCTTCACGCCCTCGCCCCAGTTGTAGTAGTGCTGCGGCTGGTTCACCGGGTGGATGCCGGCGGCGGCCATCCGGTCGATCTGCTCCAGCGTGGGCAGCCCGCAGTGTTCGATCCGGTGCCGCGCATCGGTGTCGGGACGTTCCGCCTGCGCGGCCTCGATGGCGGTGATGACCATCTCCAGGGCCGTCGGGGACTGCGCGTGGGTGGCGGTCTGCAGGCCCAGCCGGTGCGCCTTGGAGATCAGCGCGGCGTAGTCCGCCGGGTCGTGGTAGAGCTGCCCGGTGCGGCAGGGGTCGCCCACATAGCCGTCCGGGAAGTACGCGGTCCAGCCGCCCAGCGTGCCGTCGGCGTAGAACTTGAAGCCGGCGAAGCTGAGCCGCGCGTTGCCGAACTGGCCGTGAAGGCCCATCTCCGCGGCCTCGTCCAGCAGGTGCGAGAGCAGGTACATGCTGACCCGGACCTTGAGCTGGTTTTCCTCGGCCATTCGCAGGTACATGTCGAACTCGCGCCGGGACACCTGCGCGTCGCCGATGGTGGTGACGCCGCCGGCCAGGAAGTTCTCCTGCGCAATCCGCAGCTGGCGCAGGTGCTCCTCGGGGGCGTCGGCCAGGTGGAAGTTCGGGCCATGGTGGCCGATCTTCACGCCCTCCAGCCCGGTCAGGATGTTGCAGGCCGCGTCGGAGAGCTCGCCGGTCAGTTCGCCGGACGCGTCTCGGAAGAATTCGCCGCCGGCCGGGTTGGGGGTGTCTCGGGTGACGCAGTGCAGTTCAAAGGTGTAGGAGTTCACCACGCCGCCGTGGCCGGAGGCGTTCATCAGGTAGACCTCGCGGTCGGTCGCGACCTCGTCCAGCTCCTGCCGGGTGGGGTGGCGGCCCTCCACCAGGTTGGTGTGCTCGTAGCCGAAGCCGCGCACCGGCAGCCCGTTGGGTGTCTCGGCCGCCCGTTCCTTCAGCAGCGCCACGATTTCCGGGATGCTGCCGGCACGTTCCGGCCCGCAGTCCACCCAGGTCTTCAGCTGTCCGTACATTAGCGGGTGCGCGTGCGCATCGATGAAGCCCGGCACAATCGTGGCCCCGCCAACGTTGTGTTCCTTCGGCTCGGGCAGCCCCAGGCCGACGGCGGCGGCGCGGCACTGTGCCTCGCTGCCCACGGCGAGCAGCCGGCCGTCGTGCACCAGCATGGCCTCCGCCGTCGGGCGCTCCTCATCCATGGTGTGGATGGTTGCGGCCGTGATCAGCTGCGGGATGAAGCTGGTTGCGGGAGCGTCGAAAGTCTTGAGTTTCCTCACCGGAAGGCCTCCAGGTTGGTGTTGTTGTTGGTGCGTGCGGCGTCGGCGTCGGCCGCTGCGTCGTCGTATTCGTCCTCGTCGCGGTGCTGCGGGGCCATCGCCAGGCAGACGATGCTCAGCACACCCATGGCGCCGAACATGCCCAGCACTGGCCAGACGCTGCCGGTGGCGCCGAACAGGAAGGTGGCGGTCAGCGGGGCCAGGGCGGCCCAGACGGCGTTGGCCATCCCGTAGGCCAGCGAGATGCTGGTGTAGCGGGCCTGTGCGCGGAAGAGCTGGGACAGGATGGTGGCGGTCGGCGCGTAGGTGGCTGTCATGACCAGGCGCATCGCGGCGAAGGCCAGGAAGATCAGCCATTCCGGTCCGGTGGACATCAGCAGGAACTGCGGGACGATCAGCACGATCGAGCCGACCAAGCCGAAGAACATGACCCGCTTGCGGCCCCACCTATCGCCCAGCCAGGCGACGCCCAGCGTGGAGATAAGTTCCACCAGGGCGGCAACGGACAGCGCGTTGAGGATCATCGTTTCGTCCAGGCCCACCGCCGGGTCGGTGCCGTACGCGGTGGCGAACGAGGTGGCCAGGTAGTAGCCGCCGGTGGAGATGGGCAGCAGGCCGATGCCGATCAGGATCGGCTTCCAGTTGGTGACCAGCGCGTGCTTCAGCGGCAGGGTCTGGACCTTGCCTTCGACCTTCTCTTCGAACACCGGGGATTCCTCCACCCGGTAGCGGACCCAGAAGCCCACGCCGATCAGCAGCACGGAGAGCAGGAACGGGATGCGCCAGCCGCCGTCCAGCAGGAACGTCTCGCCCTGCGCGGACAGGAAGCCGAAGATCAGCGTGGCGCCCAGCGCGCCGGCCGGGTTGCCCAGCTGTGCGAAGCCGCCGTAGAACGTCTTGTGTTTCTCCGGCGCGTGCTCCACCGCCATCAGCACGGCGCCGCCCCACTCGCCGCCGACGGCCAGGCCCTGCAGGGCCCGCAGCAGCACCAGCAGGACGGCGGCCAAGGAACCGATGTTCTCGTGGGTGGGCAGCAGGCCCACAAACACGGTGGACAGGCCCATGATCACCAGCGTGATCACCAGCGACGGGCGCCGGCCGAACTTGTCGCCGATGTGCCCGAAGATGATGCCGCCCAGCGGGCGCATGAAGAACCCGACCGCGTAGGTGGCGAACGCGGCGGCGATGCCGGTCATCCGGTCCGCCTCCGGGAAGAACAGCGGGCCGAACACCAAGGCCGCGGCCGTGGCGTAGATGTAGAAGTCGTACCACTCAATGGCGGTGCCGACGAAGGCCGCAAATCCGGCGCGGCGGGCCCGGGCGTGGCTGAACTGCGGCCGGGCTGCTGACGTGTGTGACATGGTCTTCCACCTTAAGGTGTGGGCATGAGTGCCGTTGTGATCTATGCGACCTTAGGGCCTGAATCACACTGGGACAAGAGCAGAAACTTTGCGTTACGGACCCCCAAATTCACTTTCGTGCCGGTTCCAGCGCAACATTTTCCGGAAGTGCTTGATTGTGGCCCGAATCACTGGATAATTGACGACGGCGGTGCTCACTTGGGAGGTTAAGGAAACTTTGGCGGATTCCACCGAAACGATCGACACAAAACTGGTCCGTGCCCTGCAACAGGAAGGCCGGGCCAGCTACCAGGACCTGGCGCGCGAGCTCGACCTGCCGCGAGCCGCGGTCTCCGCCCGGCTGCGGGAGCTGCTGGACAGCCACACCGTCCGGGTGGTGGCCGCCGTGGACCCGGCGTTCCTCGGCCAGCACGTGATCGCGCACGTCTCGGTGGTCGCGTCCGGGCCGGTGCGCGAGATCGCCAAGCGGCTGGCCGAATGGCCGGAAGCGGTGCTGGTCTCCGCGGTGGGCGGCACCCATGACCTGATCGCCGAGATCCGCGTCGCCACGCACGACGAACTGCACGCCGTGCTCACCCAACTCCGCGAACATCCAAACGTCGCCTACATCGACACGCTCGTCTACACGCGTGTGGTCAAAGGCTTCTTCATCTCGCAATACGCCGGCGAGGTCGCCATCGACCACGTGGACACCCAGCTCATCGAGATCCTGCAGCAGGACGGCCGGACCAGCTACCGGGACCTCGCCGCAGCCGTGGGGCTCACACCCACCGCCGTCCGCTCACGGATACAGCGGCTGCTGGACGCCAGGATCATCCGGATCAGCGCCGTGGAATCCCGGGGCGCCGGCGGCCGTCAGCTCTCCATGGGCGTCGGCCTGAACCTCTCCGGCGACAACGACGCCGTCCTGGAACTCCTACGCAGCTCATCCCACGTGGAGTTCGTCGCCCAAACCGTCGGTCGCTTCGACGCCATCGCCACCCTCGCCGCCCAGTCCCCCCGCGACCTCCTCGCCCAGCTCGAAGAAATCCGCAACCTCCCCGCCGTCAGCCGCACCGACTCCTGGCTCCACCTCGAAGTGATCAAGGAAGACTACGCACGGCATGTTCTCTGAAGCTGCTCCCTTACGGCGATCATGGCCTTCAAGGCGCAGTCACCGCCTAAGCATCCACTCCGACCGAACCAATTTCACGTGCCGCAGATGAATCCAATGCACGTTTCTGGGCTTTCTTCTGCATAAGGGCTTGCTCCACACGAGAGCGACTGGCCTTTCGCTGGCTATCACTTTCAAACTTATACTTCGAGACTGACAAATGTGCGATATAGCGGAGCAGAGCACGTTCATCTTCGGAGGAAAGACTGGTTTCAAAGTATGTATAAGAGCAAAATGAATGAAAAAATCCAGAAATAACCTCAAGTGTCGAGTACTCCTCCGTGACCTTACCCAGCTTGCTCGCCCATCCAGCTTCATGTATATCAAGCAGCATAAAAGCAGCAGCGACTGCCCCGTCCGGATCCTTGCCGAAGGCTTGTTCATCGATTGCTTTATCGAGAGCCTTCAATAGTTTTCGTGAAGACAGGGACGCTGAAATGCCAGAAAGGGTCATAATCGCCGGGAAAACCTCAACTGCTTTTTCTATAAAATCAGGACGATCAGAATCATCCACCTCAAGCACCTGAACCATTGTTTCGACTGCATGCTTCACCGCTTCATTCAATGCCGGGTCAGCCGCAAAGAGGCTGAGGAACCGACCCCACCCGGTCAGGACCTTGATGAGTACTTTTGCCTTAAGCGCTGGATCAGGGACCTGGTCGCAGTCCCGCAGAACTGTCGAGACGACATCCAAGACAATTGAATATCGGTAGGCAGCAGGAAGATCCTCAGGGATAGTTAGTGGGAAGGCTTCGGGCTCCGAGTAAGGCACGATTGAGTCGTCATGAGCAACCTCTGGCTCAGGAACTTCAACAGTCGATGCGCCGTTGGGGTCTCCAATCACTAGAGTCTCTAGTCTGTCCGCCAGGTCAGCTGGCGCGTGCATTAGATCAATGCGCTTCAGCGCTGCTCGCCCATCAGTCAGATACTGTGACTGATCTAGATACTCCTCCATTTTTAGAAGCAAGTCCGTTTCTTGGCGCCTTAGTGACGCATAATGACGGATTATTGGCGCAAAAAGAGTCGGATCTTCGAGAATTACCGTGCGGAATTCTGCACCATTCGCAGCAGCCTTTGCCGCAAACAAATAGAGATAACTGTGATGACTGAATCGAATGAGCCTCCCGTCACTCCTTAGGACTCGCTGAGCCTTAAAATACTCCAACAGTTCCACAGCTGACTCAGATATGTCTCTCGTCTCGAAGTAGTTCTCGATGCGGCTGATTACTACTGAACCAGCCAATGAGCCCGCCCGCTTTTCGACGTAGAGCATGGCCAAATCTGCCAGTACAGCCTCGCGAAGCCCCGAGTCAACGGACCATCGGGCGTCTTCATCGACATCCCCCCGACCGAGGAGCTGGCTCACGTACTGATCCAACAGGCTGGTGTGCGAGCTATTTGCAGAAACAGAATTTCCTGCCAGGAGAATCGAAGCCAATAGGGAAGCGATGAAAGGTGTCTGAGGGAGATTCTGTTGTGAAAGAACAGCCAAGACACGTTCAGCTACGGATTCGGACCGGACCGGAGTAGCGAGGCTGACCAACCTGATGACATCTTGCTTGCCGAAGGCGCCGACATAACGCACGTCAGGAACTATTTTTGCAGAGTTTAGGCGCTCCACCAACTCAGTTTCATTTTCGGATCGGCACCCAATGAAGACCTGACGGAGATTCAAGGAGAGAAGATCTCCGATCATTTGATCGCACAGTTTGCCGGCGTATGGCGTAACATTGTCAATTCCGACAACTGCATCAGTAATGTCATTTTCACCGTTAGGCAAAATGTTGAGCATGCGAGCTTGCTGTCGCAGTTGCACGATCAGAGGCTTCCCGCCCTTGTGGAACTGTTTAAAATCGACCAGCACGGGAGGGGAGGCCGTCATCTCTGCTGCTTGGTCCAGCAGCCATTGCAGCGTCGTTGTTAAGCCAGAATTCTCATCGCCGACGATTACAGTGACCCCTTCGATCCTGCTGACCTGATAGGGGTCACACCGCTTAACCTTCTTGTGTTCTGCGATGTGTTCCGCGGTTCGAATCTTGTCACTTGAAATCGGGAAAAGAACGGGTGGCACTAGAAGCTCATCCACCCGACGAGAATCTCGGTCAATCGTGTTTTCGCAGACGATTGTCTGTGATCGGACCTGATCGGCCAATGCATCCTTGGCGAGTTGAACCGGGTCTAGAATTAGTCCTTGGGGTGAGAGAACGGCTTGCCTATCTGAGCTAGGCGCAATGCTAGCAAGAAATGTAAGAAGATCGGCATAGTTTTCCCCGTACGAGACCGGCTCAATATGATCCGATGCATGAGCTGCCAATAAAGCGGGCAGTTCAGATTCTTTGCAGAGTCTAAAGTGTTGGAGGTTAGTATTATTAAATGCTTTTCGATGCCATTGAATCAAGCGTGAAAAGTTCGGATCAGAAAGACCCGCTCCAACCCCCACATAGATTATGGACTTAAGAGCTGACACTGCTCGTTGCAGTTCTTGCGCTGTATCACTTGCAAGTAATCGCGTATAATCGCTCTGACTAAAAATTACTGATTCTGGTCTTTCCCATATTCCATGCAGATGACCGATTTTGTTCGAATTGCCAACTAGAACGTCTTGAATTTCGTTGGATTCCATCCAGGTAGTAGACGGCCGGCTGGTTGCCTGTTCGATCAAGGTATCGTAATTGGTTGTCAGTATAGGGCAGCCAACTTCGTCCAGTGCCTGAGGCCACGTCTGGTCGGTAGCCGTCAACTTGCCCACCGTTTCTTGCAGCCAATTAGCAAGAGCCATACCGCCAGCCTCGACGATCTTTTGCTGGACCAATCCTGCAACTGAGATCAGAGCCTCGGTGTCATCATTGGCAACAGCGTAATCGTATGTACTTCGGATCATTCCAAACCAAGTTTTCGCAGCCATATCGCGCTGTTCCATGTAGGCCAGGCTTTGCTCGATGAGTCCGTTCCAGCTGGCGCACGCTGAGTTGCTCGAGCTTGAGATGGACAAACCGGTGCCAACGATGAACACACATCGCCCCTTGGCCACAGCATCCTGAAGTTTTTGCATGACTCCCTCTCTAGGCTCAGCTGACGTGACTACATTCTGCCAGTTAAACTTTTCATCTCCTGCTAGTACGCTGGCCCAGCCGCCACATGAATGCACGGGGTAGTACGAAACCAAGATGAGTGACGTTCAGTGCGGGCCGTACAGGTGCCGCTGTCTCGTGTACTGGGTGAAGGCATGAAACTGCCTTCTCGCGCTCTCCTTAAGCAGTGTCGGCCTGCAATGTCAAGGCGTCATCGTGGTCCGGCTACCCCAATGCGTACCAGCCAGATACGGGCCTACTGCACCGCGCTCAACGTGCCGAAGGCCGGGCTCTTCTATGCAGATGCCGGGCCTGTGCGCGTATGGAAGGTGACAATTCCGACGTCGACATCGTCGAGTTCCCGGTGGACACATCGCGGTTGCCGGAGGAGATTCTGCCTACGCTCCTGCGAACGACTCGCCATGATCCAGATGCGCCAGCCTACCGCGCATCCCTGCTGATAGGCGCGTCGCTGGAGCATCCGACGCAGCGCGGCGCGCAGGATCCGGTTCTTGGGGATTCGATGGTGGACTCGTCGTAGGAGACCCCCAGCGGCAGAAGCATACCGGGCCGGAGTGTCATTTGATCGCTGACCCGAATCCGGCCGCGCACAGTCCGCGGCGAAGCCTCGACATAAACGTAGCCGGTCAGTGCACCGCGGGACTGCGCCCGCTCCCCCAGCCTGACCAGGGATTCAGCCAGTGCCGAGAACAGGTCCTTGTCCTCGGTTGCTACCACTTCGTGGGGTCCGAAGCTTGGATTCCGAGCGGAGTCGAGCAGAAACAGCAGCCGGTCCAGACCAACGTTCGCCTTGGGCCTGACCTTTACCAGCAGCTCGCCCGCCTGCACCGCGCCGACGCACCCGATCGGCAAAATCCGCCAACCACCCCGGACATCCGGCTGAACTCCATGCGGATAGGCTACTAAAGCATCGTTACGGCTTGTAGGGGGATCATTGCTCACTCAGTTCTTGCCTGGCTTCAGGGACTTCAGAACACCACTCGTCACTGGCTATCTGTGGTTAACCGTCGCATGGCTTTTGCTGGATATGCCGATCCCCGACAAAACTGAAACGACCGGCGTCATGGGCTTGATTAACTGGCTGAGCGGATACACTTCGTCCGCTGCAGTGCTCGCCGTCCTTAGCTTCCTGGCGTACGTCGTTGGTATCTTGCTGACTATCGATGCCAAACTGGCGACGCGGTTGGTTGTTGATAATGGGTTTCAACTTCAGCGCAGCATGAACGAAAAAGGTCGTTCGGCCTGGAGGCGCCTGAAGCACAAAGACAACGTGTCATATAGGCGATCCCTAGCGCGCGACTCGGAAACAACATTGGTCAAGCTCCTCTGGCAGGCGTTCACTCGTGTCGAGTTGAGGGACGTTGACTGGCAAACGCTGTACAAGAAATACAACCTCCCTCATCCAAACGATGAAGATCTCCAAATCCTTCGAACGGAGCTCCGAGGCAATGACGACATGGTGAACCGACGACTCCGCAAGGATGGACTCCGAGAACTCTCAAAAACGCTCAGCCGTGAGTTGGACGAGGAAATCCCCATGCTCGCTACGAAGCTGCAGGAAAAGAGCCCTGAGCTGTTTGGAACTTATGACAGAGACAGGTCGGAAGCGGAGTTTCGTCTAAGCATCGCCCCTCCTATTGCTGTGCTGTCCGTCCTCGTGATCCTGCAAGGCATTGCCACTGACTGGGTAGTCGCAACTATTGCCGCGTGCGCCGGCCTTATAGCCGCGGTTGTTCTGGCGCGGAAAGGGTGGGTCAAAGTCCTAGACTCGACGAGCGTTGTAGTAACTGCTCTAGAGATCGGGACCGTTACCTCGAACGTGCTTGAAGGTCTTGACGAGTTGAAGGGCCAACGACGCAGCATCGACCTTCCCTCGGCCTCTGTCGGTTGAAAGCAGGTCGACGCTCCGACCATGGCTGGAAGTTCCCGTTTATACACTGAGATTCCCGAGCCCGTTCCGAATGACAGTGGCGCTGCTTAGTACTATCTTGCGCGCAGCCCATTCTTTATCTTCATGGTGTCTCCCGGTTTATTTAGCCTCTTTTTGAAAAAGTGTTCTTTGTAGTCCACACCTTCAACCGCGACTTCCTCGGTGCTAAAATCCTTCCATGATTACTGATCCCTCTGAGCCTATTCGCATGATGCTTGCCCTAAATAGGTCGTATGCTGAATCAGCGAAAAAAATACAGGACCTCGCTCGGGCATCGGTTCCGAATGTCGAATTATCTGGCAGGCGAATGGCTGCAATTGTGGCCAAATGGCAAGCAACCCCTGAGATGCAGCAACGCATGACCAACATGATCAGCGCGTTCGTCGAGCAGAACAAGCAATCAGAAGATTTCACCCGACTTGTTCAAAGCATCGAAGCGGCCAGGGCAAGGATCCATGTCCGGTGGGCACAGCCTGATCCCCAGACAGCTGCTCGCTGGAAGGGGATGATCGCGTCTATCAACCGCTTGGCGGGGGTCGAGGTCGAAATTCCCCGAGTTGACCTGTTCATCGAGAACGCCAGCAGGCTAAGGCAGGATGCGGCTGGAACGGAAATTGAAGAGGCGGCTGACGAGTTCGTCGGCTCACTGCCCGAACTAGCCGAGTCAATACAGCAGCTTGAGCAACTTATTGACTTCACCGACCCTGAGCACCGACAACTCATCGTCTGGGCCGTCAAGATTGCTGTGTACCTGACATACGTGTCGATCATCTTGGGATTTGGGCCCATCGCGCTCACTGTTGCGGGCGTCCTCTCTTTTCTTGGCGTCGAGCCTCTACCGCTAGCAAATTCAATTGCGAATAAGGTGGGCGACGCCCTTGAAGAAAGGGCTGGGAGGAGCGACGACGCAACTGAAGAAAAGGATGCCTCGCAAGATGTCGAGTGACATCGAACTCGTTGCATAGATTCGAGGTACTTCGGCCCCAATCCGAAAGATGCCTCGACGAGCTCGACTTCAAGAAACTCAAGCGTGCATCTGCTTCCACCCGCCGACTACGAGTATTCGGAATAGCGGCAGATCTCTGGACGCTTCAGCGACTTTTTGCACCGTCTCAACCTGTGTACTGGTAAGCGTGTTGGACTAGTTGACGTACGAGCGGGCATCAGCGACATTCACGCTCTGCGAGCCGGAGATGTTGACTTCATTCATACTCAGCCCTTCAGAAGAAATCGCCTGATGGACAGATTGCTCAGTCTCGATGACTCGTATTCCGTTCGAAGTGATAGTCGGTCTTGCCCTACATTCCCGAGTGCGCCGCCAGGAACGAGTACACCTCCGTTTCGTCGACTCCAGGGAAGGCGCCGGGCGGGAGGGCTGCGAGGAGGTGGGAGTTGGCGCGGGCGCTGGGCCAGGCGTTGCCGGCCCACTGCGCGGCGAGGTCGGCGGGTGGGCGGCGGCAGCAGGATTCGTCGGGGCAGTTGGAGACGGAGCGTTCGGTGGTGTCTCGGCCGCGGAACCACTTCACTTCCTTATAGGGAATGCCAATGCTCAGCGAGTACTCCCCCGATGAGTGCCGCTCGGTGATGGCAGTGCACCAGAAAGTACCGGCCTTGGTATCCGTGTACTGGTTAAAGGCACGGAACTTGTCCGGCACGTCAAACACTGCACGTGACGTCCAGTTGCGACAGACCGGCTGGCCTTCGATGGCGCCCGTGTGGTCGGCCGGGAAATTCACGCCGTCATTTTCGTAGGCCTTATGGATGATGCCCGAAACGTGCACCTTCTGGAAATGGCACGGGATGTCCAGATGATGCGTGGCCAGGTTGGTGAAACGGTGCGCAGCCGTCTCGTAGGAAACGCTGAAGGCGTCGCGCAGGTCCTCGATCGCCAACTCCTTGGCGGCCTTGGCTTTCTGCAGGAAGTCGACGGTGGCGTGCTCCGGCATCAGCAGGGCGGCGGCGAAATAGTTGGTGTAGACGCGCTGGCGGAGGAAGTCCGCGTAGTCAGTGGGCGTCTGATGCCCAAGGACGTAGTGCCCGACGGCTTGCAGCAGCACGGAACGCGGGTCATGTTCCGACCGGTGTCCCTGCGTCAGATAAATTCTGCTGTTCTTCAAATCCGTCACGGACCGGGTGGAATGCGGCAGATCGCTGACGTACTGCAGGCTGAAGCCGAGGTGTTCGGCGATGTCCGCGGCCACGTGGTGGGACAGCGGGCCGCCCTTGAACCCGACGGCCTTGAGCAGCTCCTGGGCCTGGGCCTCGATGTCCTCGTAGTGGTTGTTGCGCGCGCGCATTTCCGCCCGCAGTTCGGTATTGGCGCGGCGTGCTTCCTCCGGAGTAGCGGCCTGCTCGTCCAGCCGGCGCTCCAGCTCGTGCTGCAGCCCGACCAATGACTCGAGCACGTCCATGGAAAGCCGTGAGCTGACGCGAACTTTTGGCAGCCCGAGCGACTCATACAGCGGCCCGCGCTGGTAGCGTTCCAGCTCGATCTCCAGCGCTGCCCGGCGGCTGGGCGGCTCGGCCCCGAGCAACTGGTCGATCCCCACGCCCAGGGCTTTGCCGAGTGCCTGCAGCATGCCCAGCTTGGGCTCGCGCTTGCCGTTTTCGATCAGTGAGAGCTGCGACGGCGCGGCGTTGACGGCGGCACCCAGATCGTCCAGGGTCATGCCCTGGGCCTTGCGCAGATGTCTTACCCGCCGGCCCAGGCTGATGACGTCGACTTCGGGCTCTGGAGAGGCACCGTCGTCGTGCTTGGAGGGACGATGCCAGCTGGTAGTTGCCATTTCTTGAGAATACGAGAAGAAGTGCAAATCTTTCCAGCATTTTCTGTGGATTACCTGTCGTGACCTGCGGAATAGTCGGTTTCACGAAGAAGTTCGACCCGCTACCAAGGAGAACAGCAATGACTGCAGCATTTGAGCCGGCACCGATGAACGCTGAGGAAGCGGCCAAGGCACTGGAGCTCGAGTGGGCCGCCGATTCCCGCTGGGAGGGCATCACTCGCGACTACACCGCAGCGGATG
>NZ_JBNHHB010000053.1:0-33880 GCF_059091905.1 Arthrobacter sp. Dra40 | reverse complement strand
GGCTGTCCACCCCCGGCGACAGGACGAGGCGCCCGCACCACGGCGCCGGAAGGACACTGTGCTCAGAGTCATTGGCAAACGCATAGCGTTGCTCATCCCCACCCTCTTCGGGCTTTCGCTCCTGCTCTTCCTGTGGGTGCGGAGCCTTCCCGGCGGACCGGCCACCGCGCTGCTGGGCGACCGTGCCACTCCCGAAGCCGTCGCCCGCATTAACGAGCTCTACGGCTTCGACCGGCCGCTGATCGAGCAGTACTTCCTCTATATGGGAAAGCTGTTCCAGGGTGATTTCGGCACCTCGATCCTGACCGGCAGGCCGGTGCTCGAAGAATTCGCCACCCGCTTCCCGGCTACGCTGGAGCTGACCGTGGTGGCGCTGATTTTCGCGGTCGGCATCGGCATCCCGCTGGGCTACCAGGCCGCCAAGAACTACGGGAAATGGCCGGACCATTCCTCGGTGGTGTTGTCGCTGATCGGCATCACCGTTCCCGTTTTCTTCCTGGCCTTTATCCTCAAATGGTTGTTCGCCATCAAGTTGCCCTGGTTCCCTACGGACGGGCGGCAGAATCCACGCATCGATGCCACGCATGTCACCGACTTCTATGTGCTGGACGGAATCCTCACGCGCGAATGGGACGCAGCGTGGGATGCCTTCATCCACCTGGTCCTGCCGGGGATTGCACTGGGGACCATTCCGCTGGCCATCATTGTTCGCATCACCCGGGCGTCCGTGCTGGAGGTGCAAAACGCCGACTACGTGCGAACCGCCCGGGCCAAGGGGCTGATGCAGAAAACCATCCGCAACCGTTTTGTGCTGCGGAACGCCATGCTTCCGGTGACCACCACGATCGGCCTGCAACTTGGCCTGCTGGTCTCCGGCGCGGTGCTGACCGAGACGGTCTTCGCCTTCAGCGGGATCGGCAGGTTCCTGCGCGACGCCATCTTCAATTTGGACTATCCGGTGTTGCAGGGGTTCATCATTTTCATAGCCGTGATCTACTCGCTGATCAATCTGCTGGTGGACCTTTCCTACAGCATCATCGACCCGAGGGTGCGTGTCTGATGAGCACAATTCTTCCCCCGCAGCCCGCCGGCGATACCGAGGTCACTGCCCCGAAACCGCCCGGGCGGGAGACCGGCGGCACCAGCCTCTGGAAGGACGCATTCCACCGGCTCCGCAAGAATCCCCAGGCCATCGCCGGCGCCCTCATCGTGGGGTTGTTCGTCCTCACGGCTGTCCTGGCGCCGGTCCTGGCACCCTACGGGGGCCAAGACCTGCCCGGCCGCACGTACATCACACCAACCCACATCCCGGGCTTCGGCGAGGTGGAAGGCTTTCCGCTGGGGCTGGACCGCTTTGGCGGGGACCTGCTCAGCAAGCTCATCTGGGGAGCGCAGGCCTCGCTGCTGATCGGCGTCGTTTCCACCGCCATGGGCTTGGCCGGGGGCATGCTACTGGGCATCCTCGCCGGCGGCTTCGGCGGCTGGATTGACAGCCTCATCATGCGTGCCGTGGACATCCTGCTCTCGGTGCCGAACCTGCTGCTGGCAGTGTCCATCGCAGCCATCCTGGGGCAGGGAACGTACGCGGTGATGATCGCGATTGGCGTCGCCCAACTGCCGATCTTCGCGCGGCTACTGCGGTCATCGATGATCTCCCAACGCAGCGCCGACTACATGCTGGCAGCGCAGACGCTGGGCCTCAGCAGGGGCGCCATCATCATGAACCACCAGCTGCCCAACAGCCTCGGCCCGGTAATCGTCCAGGCCACCCTGACATTGGCCACCGCGGTCATCGACGCCGCAGCGCTGTCCTTTCTGGGTCTGGGCGGAGGACGCCCTCAGACCGCCGAATGGGGCCGAATGCTCACATACGCCCAGGCCGAGCTGGGGATCGCGCCGCAACTGGCCTTCCTGCCCGGCCTGTGCATCGCCATCACGGCACTGGGATTCACGCTTCTGGGCGAATCGCTGCGCGAAGCACTCGATCCGAAAACCAGGGCCAAGTAACAGCGCGCGGGCTTTGCCTCAGCCGGCCAGGGTAGCCGGCGGTCCTCCGCCGTCGTGCCGCCGCCGCTGGCGTGCCATATGCATCATCGCGCCGAAGCCGGCGATGAACAGCAGTTCCAGCACCGCCAGCAGCCAGACGACGCCCCACCGGCCCTCGCCAATGAAGATCACCGCCCCGATGGACAGCAAGACGGTACCGATGACCAGGACGAAAACCGCGAACCCGACGGCTACCGCGGCGCTGCGTACACCGGTCCGGAAGCCGAAGCCCTCCGGCCGGTGATCATCGGGCTCCGGAGCTGACCCGGAGCCGGCATGCTCAGGACGCAATCTCCGGATCCTCCGCCTGGATGTCCAGTTCGTTGCCCGGGATGGACGCCAACAGGCGCCGGGTGTAGGGGTGCCGCGGGTTGGTGAACACTTCTTCCGAGCTGGCTGCCTCGACCAATTCGCCGTCCTTCATCACGCAGACGTAGTCGGAGATCAGCCGTACCACGGCCAGATCATGCGAAATGAAAAGGTAGCTCAGCCCCAACTCCGACTGCAGATCTCCCAAAAGCTTCAGGATCTGTGCCTGCACCAGCACATCCAGTGCGGATACGGGCTCGTCACAGATGATCAGCTCGGGCTTCAGAGCCAAGGCACGGGCGATCGCCACCCGCTGGCGCTGGCCTCCGGAGAGTTCGGAGGGGTAGCGCCGCAGCATGTTCTGCGGCAGCGCCACCTGGTCCATCAGCTCCCGAACGCGGACCGAACGTTCTTTGGCGCTGCCCCGCTTATACGTGGACAGCGGCTCCTCCACGATCCGCTCAATGGTGAACATGGGGTTCAGGGACGAATACGGATCCTGGAACACCGGCTGCACCCGCTGCCGGAAGTCCCGCAGCTGCGCCTTGGACAGGCTGGCCACGTCCATCCCGTCAAAGGTCATGGTGCCGCTGGTCGGTTCAATAAGCTTCAGCAGCATCCGCGCCGTGGTGGTCTTGCCAGAGCCCGACTCGCCGACGATGGCCACCGTCCGGCCACGGGGAATATCCAGCGTCACGTTCTTCGCCGCATAGAAGTCCTCGGACTGGCCGCGGATCCTGTAGATCTTGGTGAGGTCACGCAGCTCGACAATGTTGGCCGTTTTCTGCCCCTCGGCCGCTCCCGCCGTCCGGACAGCTGCGGTCGATTCGGCGGCGTGGTCTTGGAAGACCTTTTCCGCCCGTTCGGCGCGAACCTCAGCACTGCCGGTATAGGCGCCGGGCAACAGGCGCACTGCGGCAACGCTGGGTGCCGCTCTGACCAGAGACTGGGTGTAGGGATGCTGCGGTTCCTCGAGCAGCTGCTGTGCCGGGCCCGTCTCCACCACCTTGCCGCGGTGCATCACCACCAGTTCCGACGCCCGCTCGGCGGCCAGCCCCAGATCATGGGTAATCAGCAGCACGGCTGTGCCCAGTTCGTGGGTCATCGACGCGATCTGGTCCAAAATGGTCCGCTGGACCGTCACGTCCAGCGCCGACGTCGGCTCGTCGGCGATCAGAAGCCTCGGCTGGCAGGCCAACCCGATCGCAATCAGGGCGCGCTGACGCATGCCGCCGGAAAATTCGTGCGGATACTGTTTGGCGCGTTCTTTGGCGTTGGGCAGTCCGGCCGCCTCCAGGACCTCCACGACTTTTCGGTCCACGTCCCGCCTGGTTGCCATGCCGTGCACCAAGAGGGTCTCCGCCACTTGGGAGCCGATCCTGGTGACGGGATTCAAATTCGACATTGGATCCTGCGGAACCAGGCCGATCTGGCGCCCCCGGATGGCCCGCATCCGATGTTCCGACAGTCCCACCAGTTCCTGGCCGTCGAAGCGAATGCTCCCGGCTGTCACCCGGCCGTTGCCGGGCAACAGCCCGATCACGGCCATTGCCGTGGTGGACTTCCCGGAACCGGATTCGCCCACGATCGCCAGCGTCTTGCCCTGCTCCAGGCGGAGCGAGGCACCTTCCACCGCGGAGACTTCCCCGTAAGTGGTACGGAAAGAAACGGCCAGATCCCGGACCTCGAGCAGCGCTGCTTCGTCGGCATTTTCGGTCATGGTTCCATCCTGCCCCATCAGGAGGCGGATGTGGCCTACCTCTCACCGGGATTTCGCCGCGCGGGAGGCAGTACATACGTCGATTAGACTTGAGGATCATTCCCCGCCTGCCCCGAGGAGTCTCAAGCGTGACACCACCTCCCGCTCGCCGCACCGTGCTGAAGGCAGGCGCAGCGGCGGCGGCTGTGTTGCTCGCCGGCTGCACCTCGGAACCCCGCCGGCCTGCTCCCTCCAGCACCGCCGCCGGCTCCGTGCCGAACAACGCCGCACCCCGGGACACCAGCTTCACCATGGGCGTGGCCGCCACTCCCGTCACTCTCGACCCGGCCTTGGCACTCGACACCGAGTCCTACCGGGTGACCCGGCAGATGCTGGAGACGCTGGTGGGTGTGGACCCTGCCACCGGCGTTCCGGCTCCGCGGCTGGCGGTTGAGTGGACCGAAGTGGACAACGGCCGGTCCTATCGTTTCCGGCTCCGCGAAGGCGTTACCTTCCACGACGGCACGGCGTTCGACGCCCGGGCAGTCCGCACCAATTTTGAGCGCTGGTACCGGTTACCCCGGGCAGCCCGGCCGCTGAAGGAGGGGCTGGCGTTCCGGTCCGTCTTCGGGGCGTTCGCCGATGACGAGGGCGAGTCACTCTACGACAGCTGCGAGGTGCTGGGCCCGTTCGAGATCCAGCTGAACCTCACGCGCCGCTTTACCGGCCTGATCGCGTCTTTGGCCATGCCGGCCTTTGCCATCTCGTCGCCGGCGGCGCTGAAGGCCGGGAAGGCGGACCACCTGACGGAAGAGCGCGGCGGCAACAAAGTGTCCCGCTACGGACTGGCCCCGGTGGGAACCGGCCCGTTCGCCTTCGCCAGCTGGGAACAGGACCGCATGGTTCTCTCTGCCTTTGACGGCTATTGGGGCGCCGCCGGCGACGTGCGCACCGTGGTCTTCAAGACACTGCCGCACCCAACCGCCCGGCTGCGCGCCCTGCAGGCAGGCGACATCGACGGGTACGATCTTGTCACCCCGGCCACGTACGCCGGTCTGGTCCGTGCCGGCATGCAGGTGCTGCAGCGCGACCCGTTCTCCGTGGTCTACCTCGGGATCAACCAGGCCGCCGACGGGCTGGACGACATCACCATGCGCCAAGCCATCGCCCACGCGATCGACCGGCAGACGTTGATCGACAGCTTCTTCCTGCAGGGCACCAAGGAGGCCATGCAGTTCATACCGCGCAGCCTCGGCGTCACCAATGAGACCATCCCGTACTACGAATACAACCCGGAACGCTCACGCCAGTTGTTGGCCCGCACCGGGTACGACGGCCGTGAACTGACCTTCTGCTATCCGCTCGACGTCACGCGGGCCTACCTGCCGACCCCCGAAAAGGTGTACGCCGAGCTGAGCCGCCAGCTCACCGCCGTCGGAATCAATATCAAGCCGGTGCCCATTCCGTGGGACGAAGGCTACCTCGACACGGTCCAGGGTACGGCCGACCATGCCTTGCACCTGGCCGGCATCAGCGGCAGCTACCGCGACCCTGACAATTTCGTGGGCCCCCTCTTTGGCAGCAAATCCCTGGAGTTCGGCTACGACAGCGCGCAAATCCGGAGCAAGATTGCCCGCGCCAAGAGCCTGCCCCAGGGCGACGACCGTGTGGAGGCTTACTACAGCATCAACGAGCAGCTGGCCCGGGCCGTCCCGGCGGTGCCGCTGGCGTTCCCGATCTCGGCGCTGGCGATGGGAGAGCGCGTGGCGAGTTACCCCGCAAGCCCCATGCTGGACGAGGTCTTTAACCTGATCGAGCTGACCCAGGACTGAACCGGCGCCGGGCCGGCGCGCAATTCCCGCGCTGCCCCTCACGCCGCGCCCGTGCGTTGGGTCACAACCAAGACGGCAGATTTTAGTCTCGCTGGCGCGGCGCGCTAGGCTTCTACCTGCCGGCACAGCTGCTATGGGAGATTGAAGTTGACTGCAAACATGCCCCTGGGATCATCCAACAACGTCGACGTCGCGCTCATTGGCGGCGGCATCATGAGCACCACGCTCGGCTCCTTCATCAAGCAGCTGCAGCCCGACTGGAGCATCAGCCTGTTCGAGAATCTGGACGAGGTCGGCCTGGAAGCCTCGGACCCGTGGAACAACGCAGGCACCGGACACGCCGCCCTCTGCGAGCTGAACTACACGCCCGCCGATGCCGACGGTACCGTGCCCACGGCCAAGGCTGTGGGCATCAACGAGAAGTTCAACATCTCCCGCCAGTTCTGGTCGCACATGATCAGCCAGGGCCACATCTCGTCGCCCAAGGAATTCGTCAACCCGTTGCCGCACATGAGCTTTGTCTGGGGCGACGACCATGCGGACTATCTCAAGCGCCGCTATGAAGCGCTGAAGAAGGAACCGCTGTTCGAACAGATCGAGTTCTCCGAAGACCACTCGACCATCAACGAGTGGGCGCCGCTGCTCATGGGCGGCCGCGATCCCCGGCAGCGCGTGGCAGCATCCCGCGTCACCGGTGGCACCGATGTGGACTTTGGGTCCCTCAGCCGCAAGCTGGCTGCCTACCTGACCGCCAACGGCGTCGAACTGAATTACGGGCACCGCGTGCTGGACGTTTCCCGCAACACCGATGGGCGCTGGACGCTGGAGGTCAGGAATAACGCCACCGGCGAAAAGACCAAAGTCAACGCCCGCTTCGTGTTCATCGGTGCCGGCGGCGGCGCCCTGCACCTGCTGCAGCGCTCGGGCATTCCCGAGTCCAAGGGCTTCGGCGGCTTCCCGGTCTCGGGCCAGTTCCTGCGCTGCACGGACGAGGCCATCATTGCCAACCACAACGCCAAGGTGTACGGCCAAGCCTCTGTGGGCGCCCCGCCCATGTCTGTGCCGCACCTGGACACCCGCTTCGTCAACGGCAAGCGCTCCCTGCTCTTCGGCCCGTACGGTGGCTTCTCGCCGAAGTTCCTCAAGACCGGATCGCTGCTGGACCTGCCGCTGTCCGTGCGCCCGTCCAACCTGGTTCCGATGCTGGCCGTAGCCAAGGACAACTTCGGACTGGTCAAGTACCTGGTCACAGAAGTGCTCAAGACCCGCGAAGGCAAGAACAAGGCCCTGCGCGCCTTCCACCCCGAGGTGGAAGGCGACCAGTGGGAGCTGATCACGGCGGGCCAGCGCGTCCAGGTCATCAAGAAGGACCCGAAGAAGGGCGGCGCCCTGCAGTTCGGCACCGAGGTCATTGCCTCCGCCGACGGCAGCATCTCCGCCCTGCTGGGTGCCTCCCCCGGCGCCTCCACCGCCGCACCGATCATGATCAGCCTGCTGGAGCGCTGTTTCCCGCTGGAGTTCAAGGGGTGGGAGCCGAAGCTGAAGGAAATGATCCCCGGCTACGGCGTCAAACTCAACGAAAACCCGTCGCTGCTGGCCGAAATCACGGCCGACACCAACCGCGTGCTCGAACTTGGCTGACCCTGGGTCGGTCCGGTGGGCACCGCTGAACTAAGCTTCAAGCCATGCACAAGCTGGCAACGCTGTCCCTGGCGAACCGTGCGCTGATTGCGCTGATTACGGTCTTTGTGGCCGTCTTCGGCGTGATCACCATGGGTTCCCTGAAGCAGGAACTCATCCCCTCGCTGGAGTTTCCCCGGGTCACCGTTGTCAGTTCCATGCCAGGCGCTTCGCCCGAGGTGGTGGACAAGCAGGTCAGCGAGCCTCTGGAACGCGCGCTCACCGCCGTCGAGGGTCTCGAATCATCCTCGGCGGTGTCGCGCACCGGACGCTCAACGGTCAGCCTGACGTTCGTCTACGGGACCAACTTGGACCGTGCGCGGAGCCAGGTGGACCGCGCCATTTCCAACGTCCGCCAGCAGCTGCCCGACGACGTCGTGCCCCTGTCGCTGGCCGGAAGCATCGCTGACTTCCCGATCGTCTTCATGGCGGTCTCCTCCGACCTGACATTGAGCGAGCTCAGCACCGAGCTCAACCGGGTAACCGTGCCACGGCTGCAGAACATAGCAGGCGTGCGGGGCGCCGAAGTTTCCGGGGGCCCCGGCCGGCACATCGCAATCCTGCCCGACAACAAGGCCATGGCGAAGGCCGGCGTTGGCGTCTCCGCCATCGTGGACAGCCTGGCCAACAGCGGCGGACTGGTCCCCGCCGGCGCTGTGGAGCAGGACGGCAAGAGCCTGTCCGTGCAGGTCGGCAGCCCGCTAAACAGTCTCAAGGCCATCCAAAACCTCCCGCTCTCCCCCGCTCAACCAACGACGGCGGAGCAGCCGTCCGCGCCTTCCCCGCCCGGGGCGGGTCAGGCGCCGTCCGGGCAGTTCCCCGGCGAGGGCCAGCCGGCCCCGCCGGGCACCGGAGCCGACCAGGGTCAGGTGCCCGTGCCGGACAACGTTCCCGGCCAGCAGCAATCCGGCCAGCAGCCGGCCGCCAGCCCTGCCACGATCGGTGAAGTGGCCGAGGTCAGCATTGCCGACGACGAACAGACCTCGATCACCCGCACCAACGGCGAGCTGACGTTGGCACTGGCCGTCACCAAGACGCCGGACGGCGATACGGTCACCATCTCGCACGCCATCGAAGAACTACTGCCCGACCTTGAAGCCGAACTGGGCAACAACGCCCAGATCACCACGGTGTTTGACCAGGCTCCGTTCATCGAGAAATCCATCAAGGACCTGACCACCGAGGGCCTGCTGGGGCTGGGCTTCGCGGTGCTGATCATTTTGGTCTTCCTGCTGTCCGTGCGCTCCACGCTGATCACGGCGATTTCCATCCCGCTGTCGCTGCTGGCCACGTTCATTGGCCTCACCGCGCTGGACTACTCGCTGAACATCCTCACACTCGGCGCGCTGACCATTGCGATCGGCCGCGTGGTTGACGACTCGATCGTGGTGGTGGAGAACATCAAACGGCACCTGAATTACGGCGAGGCCAAGCGCGAGGCCATCCTGGCCGCGGTGCGCGAGGTCGCCGGCGCCATCACCGCGTCGACCCTGACGACGGTTGCGGTATTCCTGCCCATCGCGTTCGTCGGTGACCTCGCCGGCGAGCTGTTCCGGCCGTTCGCCATCACAACCGCGCTGGCCCTGCTGGCCTCGCTGGCGGTCTCGCTGACCATAGTGCCGGTGCTCGCCTACTGGTTCGTGAAATCCCCCGCGGCACAGCAACGCCCGGACGTGCAGGCAGTGCGGGCAGCAGCCTCGGAGAAGGAAAGCCGTTCGCTGCTGCAGCGCGGCTACCTGCCGGTGCTCGCCGGCACCCAGCGGCACCCGGTAATTACCACCGTGGCCGCGCTGCTGGTGCTGGCAGGTACCGGAGCGATGGTGCCGCTGATGCAGACCAACCTGCTCGGCGACAGTGGGCAGAACAGCTTCAGCCTGCGCCAGGAGATGCCGGCGGGAACCAGCCTGGAGACCACGGACAAGGCCGCGGTTCCGGTTGAGAAACTGCTGGCCGGCATCGACGGAATCGAGGAAGTCCAAGTCACCATGGGCAACGCCGGCGGTGGTATCGGGACGTTCCTGTCCGCCGGGGCATCCGTGGCCCAGTACACCGTGATCACCACGGAAGGCATCGATCAGGCGGCGCTGCGCGACAAGGTGCGCTCCGCCGTCGATAATCTGCCCGGTGACGCGACGTTCACGCTGGGCACCCAGGGCGGCGGCTTCGGCACCTCGAGCACCGTGGATGTGCAGGTCTCGGCCAGCAAACCGGATGAACTGCAGGACGCCTCCGACCGCCTGGTCAAACTGTTGCGGGACCTGCCGGGGGCCGCAGAGGTGTCGAGCAACCTGTCAGCGGACGAACCCGTGGTGCAGGTGAGCGTGGACCGCGCCAAGGCGGTGGCTGCCGGCCTGAATGAGGAGCAGGTCGCCGGCCTGCTCGCGTCCACCATCAGCCCATTGCCCGGCGGTACCGTGCGGATCGGCACCACCGACTTCCCGGTCCTGATCGGCAAGGGCAGGCAGTTCTCCACCGTCGACGAACTGCGCAGCGTCGAGGTGCCCACGGCCGCCGGACCGGTGCCGCTGATCGACCTGGCCACGGTAAAGCAAACCAGCGTGCCGACGTCGATCAGTACCAGCGGAGGTGAACGCACCGCCGTCGTCTCCGTGACGCCAGAGGGAGACAATCTGGGTGCGCTCAGCGGTGAAGTGGCGGCAGCCCTGGACAGCACCGACCTGCCGGCCGGTGTCACGGCGAGCCTGGGCGGCGCGGCCACACAGCAGGCGGAATCCTTTGAACAGCTGGGCTGGGCGCTGCTGGCCGCCGTCGCCATTGTCTACGTGATCATGGTGGCCGCGTTCAAGTCCTTGGTGCAGCCGCTGATCCTGCTGGTCTCCATCCCGTTCGCGGCCACCGGTGCCATCGGGCTGCTGGTCCTCACCCAGATTCCGCTGGGTCTGCCGTCCCTGATCGGCATGCTGATGCTGGTGGGCATTGTGGTGACAAATGCGATTGTGCTGATCGACCTGATCAACCAATACCGGCGCCCGCACGACGGCCGCCCCGGCATGAACGTGGCGGATGCCATCACGCACGGCGCACGGCGGCGGCTGCGGCCCATCCTCATGACTGCGCTGGCCACCATCTTCGCGCTCACGCCGATGGCGCTGGGGCTGACCGGCGGCGGCGGTTTCATTTCGCAGCCGCTGGCCGTAGTGGTGATCGGCGGCCTGGTTTCCTCCACTGCCTTGACGCTGGTGCTGGTGCCGGTGCTGTACCGTCTGGTGGAAGGCAGGCGCGAGCGCCGCGCGAACCAGCGCACTCCGATCGAGACAGAACTGGTTCCGGCCGGGCGCTGACCCGGCTGAGACCAACGCCTTGGAAGGTGGGACGATGTCAGAGCACGACGCCGGGTCCCGGACCGAGCCGTCGGCGCCCCTCCGCGAAGGCGCGGGCTGGGCCTGGACGCGGCTGCGGTCCTTCGGGCAGCGCATGGGCGGCCTGTCCCGGACCCAGCTGGCGTTTAAGACGGCCCTGGCCTGCAGCATCGCGTGGTTCATCGGACTGCAGCTGCCTGGCGGAGTGGACCAATACCCCTACTATGCCCCGCTGGGTGCGCTGGTCAGCATGTACTCGACGGTCGCCGACTCGATCAAGACCTCCTTCCAGACGCTGGCCGGCTTGCTGCTGGGCATCGGCCTTGCCTGGATCCTGATGCTGACCCTTGGGGTCAACGTCCTCACCATCGGGGTCCTGGTATTCCTGGGCGTTCTGCTGGCCGGCCTGCAACGGCTCGGAGCGGGGCGAGACTGGGTGCCGATGGCCGCCTTGTTTGTGCTGTTGGTGGGAGGGGCGGACCCCGGTGAGTACTCGTTGGCCTACGCGGTGCAAATGGCAGTTGGTGTCACAGTGGGCATCGCGGTGAACTTCCTGCTGTTCCCGCCGCTGAACTTCAACGCCGCCAGCCAAAGCCTGCAGCAGCTCCAGTCCGATCTGGCCGGACAGCTGGAGGACATGAGCGAGGCCCTTCGCGAGGAGTGGCCCCCGGAGCGCCGGTACTGGGCCACCAACGGAGAGAACCTGGGCCGGCTGGGCAACCAGGTCCGGCAGGCGGTCCGGCAGGCCGACCGCAGCCGCAAGGCCAATCCCCGGAGGCGGTTCCATCAACGCGACATCGACGCCGACTGGCGCAATCTGAGGGCGCTCGAGCGGGCCTCGTTCCACATCCAGGACATCACGGAGGTGCTCACCGCCGTGATCTGGGAGGAACATCTTGAGATTCCGGCCCCGGTCTTGGAACCGCTGGCCCAGGCTTTGGGCGCCGCGGCCGACGCGCTCCGCAGCATGAACGCCGACGATTTGCCGCAGAGACTCGACGAAGCGCGCGAAACCCAGCGGCTCCTCGCCGGGGCCCTGGGCGACGCTGTCTCCCCCGGGACCCCCGCGACTGCCGCGGCCTCAATCTTCGTCAGCCTGGACCGGATACTCGCGGCGCTCAACCGGCTGATGGAAGATTCTCCGGGGGGCCTGGGGCAATAGGGCCGGAGGCCTGGTCCCCCGACCTCCTCCCCCTGGGGACAGCCTGGCCCGGATCGGCATCGGATCGGACCGGGTTAAACCATGAACGCGCTTTCAGGGGCTTCCCAACGCCGCGAAATTCGGTTCTCATTAGCCTACTCGTGTCGAGCAGCTGGCACTGTAATCCTCTACGCCAGGAGAATGACTTGCTGGATGTGGGCAAAATACGCGGGTCCAAGACGGCCCGGACCAGCACTGTTCCATTCATTGGGGCATTTGAAAGTACATACCTGCCCCGACACGACCGCGATGTGGCGGAGCTGACCGGAAGCTACGCCGACTGGGGACGCCATCTCGATCACATGCGCGCGGCAGGGGTATCCCGGGTGCGGTTTCCTATTCGCTGGCACCGGGTGGAGCCGGTACAAGGGATCTTCGATTGGTCCGAAACCGACCGGCAGCTTCAGTTCCTCCGGTCCCGCGAGATGGAGCCGATCGTCGATCTGGTGCATCACACGAGTTATCCGCGATGGCTCGACGACGGATTCAGGGACAGGAGGTTCCGAGCCGCCTACCTGCAGTATGCGGAGGCCGTAGCGCGGCGGTATCCCTGGCTAACGTCCTACACCCTGTTCAACGAACCGTTCGCCACACTTTTCCTCTGTGGTCACGAGGCCTTGTGGCCTCCTTATGACAGCGGGATTGAAGGCTTTGTGCGGCTTGTCCGCAACGTGCTGCCGGCCATTGCGGAGGCTGCCGGCTGCTGGTCCGAGCTACTGCCCGAAGCCCGCCACATCTGGGTTGATACGTGTGAACACCATGACGGAACGCCGGGAGGACCGGCCGCGTACGCAGCGCTCGCCAATGACCGGCGGCACCTCCTGCTGGACCTGGTTCTCGGACACGAACTCAACGACGAGCGGCCCTTCCTGCGGGAAGTCTTAAAACACGGCGGTGAACAACTGCTGCACTTGCCGCCTGCACGAGTGGACGTCCTGGGTCTCGACTACTATTGCCACTCCGAATGGTGGTACGAGGAATCCCGCGGGCACGCGCCCTCGCCCTTTCCGCTGGGCTTTGCCGCATTAGCGGAACACTACGGCTCACGCTACGGGTTGCCCATGCTCCTGAGCGAGACAAATATACGCGGGACCGCCTCGGATCGCGCGTCGTGGCTGCGTTACACCCTGGAACAATACGAGTTGGCGCTGTCCCGCGGAACGCCGCTTGAAGGATACTGCTGGTTTCCCTACGTCGACTCCTGCGACTGGGATTCCATGCTCGCCCGAGCTGCGGGCCGCCACGACCCGGTTGGCGTTGTCGCTGCGGGCGTGTGGGGAGGCCAGTCCCTCACGTGCTTCACGGAATCGTGGACGGCTGCGGCCTCCGGTACCGGAAGCCAGGAACTGCCCGCGTACCGTTTCCAATCCCCGTGCAGTATCCAGCTCCGAGGCCTGCTGCCTCAGATGAGCCATTGGCCATGGCTCAATCCCCCCGAAGAGGAGAACATCCCGCCCGTCAACGTCGCCGACGAAGAGGAACAACTCATGGAACCTTCTCATGACCCGGATCTGGTCGTGCTTTCCCATCTCAGGTGGACCTGGGTCTGGCAGCGCCCGCAGCACCTGGTGTCCCGGTTCGCCGCCGCCCGCGCAAAAACGGGTGCCCGCACCTGGTTCCTTGAGGAACCCATCCCATCTGATGTCGAGCAGCCGGTACTGCGGCACCAGGACGTGGACGGCATTACGCGCGTCTGGCTCGAGCTTCCAAACGTTGCCGGACAGCCGGCTGCACCCGGCTTCGACGCGTCCGGCGCGGAAGAATACGCGGCACTCTTCCGGGAGTTGCTGCTCGCTCAGGCCCGCCTTGCCGCGCCTGACGTGCTGATGTACACACCCATGGCACTGGAGATCGCACGGGAGCTTGAGCCCGGGGTCCTCTGCTATGACGTCATGGACGACTTGGCCTCGTTTCTGAATGCTCCCGAGGCCATGCAGACGCGGCAACGCCAGGCGCTGGCGGCGTCGGATGTGCTTTTTGCAGGGGGTGCCTCCCTACACCGCAGTGTCAGCCGCCATGTGGCCGATGCCTGCCATCTTTTTCCCAGCGGCGTAGACGCCGCCCACTATGAGACCTCCCGACAGCTGCGCAAGAAGCGCGTGCCTGCAGCCCGGAAGGTGGCCGGCTACGTCGGCGTCATCGATGAACGGCTCGATCTTGATCTGTTGGCCGGGCTGGCGGCACGCCTTCCGGAGTGGTTGTTCCGGATTGTCGGGCCGGTCGCCAAAATAAACCCTGCTGCGCTGCCGCAGGCTCCGAACCTTGAGTACACAGGAATGGTCGAGTACGCGGAGCTGCCGAAAGTCATGGCCGAATTCGACGTGGCATTGATGCCCTTCGCCATGAACGAAGCGACACGATCGATCAGCCCGACGAAAACTCTTGAGTACCTCGCTGCCGGGCTTCCGGTAGTTTCAACGCCTGTTCCCGATGTTGTGACCGGTTACAAGAAGCTCGTGCACATCCAAGAGGACGCTGCCGGGTTTGCCGACGCCTGCCGAACTGCTTTGCAAGACTCCGCCGCGGAACGGGACCGGCGGATGCGGCCGCTGCAGAGGCTCCTGAGCTGGGACGCGATCGCAGGACAAATGCATGGCCTCATCTGCCGGAAACGGACCGCCGACCAACTGCCCGACGAGGAAACCGCATGACGACCGGGGCCGGTGCCGGGCGTTTCCTGATGGCGGCGGAGCTGGAACGGGCCCATGACCGGGGAGTGGGCGCGGCAATCGCCGGCCTTCAGGACGCGGCACTGGGCAGGAACCGCCTGACGGGCGTGTCCGTTCCTGCGCTTGCCGAGGCCGCCGTCAGTTCAGCGACACCATTCCTCAGGGCGCCGCTGCTGGCCAGGATCTCCGCAGGGCTGGTGCTTCACCCACCCGCTGGTAATGAAGAAGGACACTGTGCTACCTGCGGCACCCCTGCCCCGTGTGCCACGGCTGAGGCACTGCAATGGTAACCGGTGCCCGGAACAGAGGACCCGATGTTATCGTCGTCGGCGCCGGACTCTTCGGCCTGACAGTCGCCGAGACGGTTGCCCGGGAGTACGGAGCCCGCGTCCTGATGCTCGAACGCAGGGCCCATCCTGGCGGCAACGCATGGTCGGAGGAGGAACCGGAGACCGGGATTGAGGTCCACCGGTACGGGGCACACCTGTTCCACACCTCCAACGAGCGGGTCTGGAACTACGTCAACCGCTTCACGTCGTTCACCGGCTACCAGCACCGCGTCTATACGGTCTTCAAGGGCAATGTATATCCCATGCCGATCAACCTGGGAACAATCTGCGCCTATTTCGGCCGGCACTACTCGCCTGATCAGGCGAAGGAGTTGATCCGGCTCCAAGCGCAGGAAGTGCCGCCCGGAGATGCCGGCAATCTGGAAGAGAAGGCAATCTCGATGATCGGCCGGCCCTTGTACGAAGCGTTGGTGCGCGGCTACACCGCCAAGCAGTGGCAGACCGACCCCCGGGAGCTCAGTCCTGACATCATCACCCGGCTGCCGGTCCGCTATACCTTCGACAACCGCTACTTCACAGACACACACGAAGGATTGCCGACGGAGGGCTACCACAACTGGCTCGAACGCTTCGTCCAGTCGTCGCTGATCGACCTGCAGCTGAGTACGGATTTTTTCAGCATCCGCCCACAGCTCCCGCCAGACGTGCCAATCGTGTACACCGGGCCGCTGGACCGCTACTTTGGATACGCCGCGGGGCACCTGTCCTGGCGGACCTTGGACTTCGAGCAAGAGATCATGCCGATCATGGATTTCCAGGGCACACCCGTGATGAACTACGCCGATGAAGACGTTCCCTGGACCCGGATCCACGAATTCCGCCATTTCCACCCCGAACGGCAATACCCCAAGGACCGCACTGTAGTCGTCCGTGAATATTCCCGGAGCGCCGGACCAAACGATGAACCGTACTATCCGATCAATACCACGCAGGACAGGGACAAGCTCAAGAGTTACCGGCAGCTCGCGGCCCGGGAACCGAATGTCTTCTTCGGAGGCCGCCTGGGTACGTACCAGTACCTTGACATGCATATGGCCATAGCCTCCGCGCTGCACCTGGTCGACAACTCCCTGGGACCTCTTCTCGACACATCGATGCCGTAAGCCCGGCTGCCGGGGGCAGCCGGGCCTCACATCACCGGCCGCGCCGGCCCACCCGGAGCAACGCAGGATGCGCCGGTGATTGACCCCACAACAGCGCCCGGGAATGTTTTGCCGGGGGCCTGCCGTTGACATGACTGAATGCAAATGCATGTAAACTGGTTCCCAGACAGCACCACGAGAGGTAAATCATGGAACTCGGCGTATTCAGCGTCAGCGACGTCACCCTGGACCCAACCACCAACCGCATGCCCACCGAGCGGGAGCGTATCAAGGCATCGGTGGCCATCGCCAAAAAGGTCGAAGAAATCGGCATGGATGTTTACGCCATCGGCGAGCACCACAACCCGCCGTTCTTCTCCAGCTCCCCCACCACACTGCTGGCCTACATTGCGGCACAGACCGAGCGGATCACGCTCTCCACGGCCACCACACTGATCACCACCAACGATCCGGTGAAGATTGCCGAGGACTTCGCCATGCTCCAGCAACTGGCCGACGGCCGCGTTGACCTGGTGCTGGGCCGCGGCAACACCGCCCCGGTCTACCCCTGGTTCGGCAAGAACATCCAGGATTCGCTGGAGCTGACGGTGGAGAACTATGCGCTGCTGCGCAAGCTATGGGATGAACAAGTTGTCAACTGGCAAGGCAAGCACCGCACCCCGCTGCACAACTACACCTCCACGCCGCAGCCGCTGGACGGCGTCGCGCCCTTCGTCTGGCACGGCTCCATCCGCACGCCGCAGATCGCGGAACTGGCCGCGTACTACGGCGACGGGTTCTTCGCCAACAACATCTTCTGGCCGAAGGAGCACTACATGCAGCTCATCGGCCTGTACCGCGAGCGCTACGAGCACTACGGCCACGGCACCGCAGATCAGGCGATCGTGGGCCTGGGCGGGCAGTTCTTCATGCGCAAAAACTCCCAGGACGCGGTGAATGAATTCCGACCCTACTTCGACAACGCCCCCGTCTACGGCCATGGCCCCTCCTTGGAGGACTTCACCGCCCAGACCCCGCTGACCGTGGGCAGCCCGGAGCAGGTCATCGAGAAGACCTTGGCCTTCGCCGACTACTTTGGCGACTACCAGCGCCAACTGTTCCTGATCGACCACGCGGGCCTGCCGCTGAAGACGGTGCTGGAGCAGCTGGACCTGTTCGGCGAAGAGGTGCTGCCGGTGTTGAAGAAGGAATTCGCCGCCCGCAAGCCGGCCCATGTTCCGGAAGCCCCCACCCATGCCAGCCGCAAGGCCGCGCGCGAGGCCAAGCGCGCTGAGGCGGTGTCCAATGGCTGATTCAGCGGGCCCTGAAATCAGGACGACGGCGGCTGCCTGGGAATCGCTGTTCCGCACCCAGGTGGCGGTGATGCGCAGGATGCAGCAGCTGCCCGAGTTCAGGAAGCTCGCCATGCGGGAGTACGACGTCCTGTTCAACCTGAGCCTGTGTCCGGGCGGCTGGAGCCGGCTGAACGAGCTGAACGAAGCACTGTTGATCAGCCAGCCCAGCCTCAGCCGGATGGTGGACCGGCTGGAGAAGAAAGGCCTGGTTCTGCGCCGCACCGCCCGGAACGACCAGCGGGGCATCGAGATCTCGCTGACCGATGAAGGCCGCGCACTGCAGAAAGAGATCGGCCGCGAGCACGTGAAGCAGCTGCACTCCATGCTCGCGCCGCTGCTGTCCGAGGAGGAATTCCGCCAGCTTCAAGGGCTGACCGACAAGATGCGGTTCGGTCTCAAGGAGGTCTGACCTGACGGAGACGTCTGCGGACTTCCGTCGTCCCACGCCAGCCACCGACGCCGAATGGCCGAAGGTGAAAGGGGCCGGAGGTGCCGTCGCCGATGCGGCGGCACCGGACGTGTTCAGGCCGGAGCGTCGCCGGCTATCCGCAGGGACATGATGACCTGCCGGACCGTTTTGAAGCGCTTCGTTGCGAGGTGGTCCTCTGCCTCGGCAATCAGGCCGTAGGCGTCCAGCAAGCCGGTTTTCTCGCCGGGTGCCGGCGTGCCGTGGCGAACGGCTGTGCCAAAGGAGTACGTGCCCACCGGCTCCGGGCCGTTGACGGTGTTTTCCACCATGCAGGCCCGGTAGCCGTCGCCGGCGGGCTTGTCGGTCAACCCCAGCGAGCCGAAGTACCGGTAGCCCAGCAGCGTTCGGTACACAAAGTGCGGCTCGTCGGTCTTGGCGGACACCGCGGCGGGAACCTTTGCCGGTTCGCTGAGCAGCACGCGCAGTTCGGTCATGCCGCCGTCGTCACAGGTGGCTTTCGGCAGTTTGAGCCGGGTATGGAGTTCGGCAGCCAACTTGCCGGAGGAGTCCCGGATATTCAGGTGAAGCCCACGGTCCGAGGGCTGGCGGGGTTTGATCTGCCGTTGCACGACCCAGTCGCCGGGGACTTCGAAACTGAGCACACGGTCCGGGTCGGTGTACACCTTCCAGCCCTCTACCGTAGCTTTACGCACAGGAGCTTTTCCATGCTGGGACGGCAGCCCTGCCGCTGGAGTGGTCCCGGACACCGCCGCTGGTGTCGCCCCCGCGCTGACCGAAGCACCGCCGTCGTTGGCGGATAACAGGCCACAGCCGGAAACCAGCACCATGCACACGATGGCTGCGGCACCCCGTCCGAACGTTCCCACCCTGATCATGGTCCGTCCCCTCAGTCCGTCGGCTGTCCCCGGTATCCGGCAGCCGGCTCAGTCGATAGAGAACCGTCCGCGTCCCACGTCCCCGGGTGCGCAATCCGTGACACGGAGCCTACCGGCCACGGGCTGAACCGGACCCGTTCGCTACCGGATTGTTAGCAGCGACCCGTCCGCTGCCGGCGACGCTCTGGCAACCCTCGGGTACCGGCGGTGCCCTTCGGTGCGGGCGGCCCTTCGGGTGCGGGGGGCCCTTCGCACGGGACATCGGTTGCTCAGCGCCGCAGCGCCTGAACCTCTTTGACCGCGGCCACGACCGAGCGGGCTGCCAGGGCGATCTCGGATTCCTTGACGCCCGCACCGAACGTCAGCCGCACGGCGGTTTGCGCCAGTGCAGGTGCAATCCCCATTGCCAGCAGCACAGCGGAGGCCTCGTCCGAGCCGGCGGCGCAGGCCGAGCCGCTGGAGCAGACCACGCCCCGGCGTTCCAGCTCCAGCAGCACCGCCTCGCCGGAGGTTCCCGGGAAGCAGAAGGAAGCACTGGCGGGCAGTCTCTCGGTTGGGTGCCCGGTCAGCACGGTACCGGGCAATTCCTGCAGGACACTGCGAATCAGGTAGTCGCGGTAGCCCGTGAGCCGCTCCACGGTTGCCGCCCGCTCCCCGTCGGCCAGCGACAGCGCGGTGGCAACGGCCACTGCGCCGGCAACGTTCTCGGTGCCGGACCGCCGGCCACGTTCCTGTCCGCCGCCGTGCAGCACCGGCTCCAGCAGGACCCTGCCGGCAACATAGAGCAGGCCGCAGCCCTTGGGCGCACCCAGCTTGTGGCCGGACACGCTGAGCGCGTCCACCCCGAGTGTCGTGACGTCCAGGTTTAGCCAGCCGGCCGCCTGTACGGCGTCGGTGTGGAACGGGACACCTGCGGCGCGGCAGAGCCCGCTGATGCGGGCGATCGGCTGAATGGTGCCCACCTCGTTGTTCGCGTACATCACCGTGCACAGCGTGGTGTCATCGCGGAGCACGGCTTCCAGTTGGTCGACCAGGACCACACCCGCAGCATCAACCGGCACCCGCGTGACCTCGAAGCCGTGGAAGCGGGCCAGATAATCGGCACCCTCCAGTACGGACGGGTGCTCCACGGCGCTGGTGACAATATGCCTGCCACGCGGGGCGGCGAGCGCGATGCCCTTGACCGCCAGGTTGTTGGCCTCGGTCCCGCCGGAGGTGAAGATGATCTCGCCCGGACGGCAACCCATCACCTCGGCCACCTTGCCGCGTGCATAGTCCAGCGCGCGCAGCGCCGCCTCGCCCACGGTGTGGTGGCTCGACGGGTTGCCGAAGTCCTGCGTCAGCGCCGGCCACATCGCCTCCAACACCTCGCGGCGCACCGGAGCCGTTGCCGCTGCGTCCAGATAAATCACGACGACGATCCCTCACCGGCCGCGTGCCCGGACGCGATCCGGATGTCCAGCCCCAGATCCAGCGACCGCACGCTGTGGGTCAGCGCGCCGGACGAGATGACGTTGACGCCGGTCCGCGCGATCTCGCCCACGGTCTCCAACCGCACATTCCCGCTGGCCTCGACGATGGCGCGGCCGGCCACCTGTTGAACGCCGGCGCGAAGCTCATCCGGGCTGAAGTTGTCCAACATGATGGTGTCCACGCCGGCGGCGAGCACCGGCTCGATCTGCTCGACGCGGTCAACTTCCACCTCGAAATGGACCGTGTGCGGGAGCTTGGCCTTCGCCTCCCGCAGTGCCTCGGTCAGGTCACGAGTGCCGTCCGCCGTGAGCACGGCCAAGTGGTTGTCCTTGGCCATCACCGCGTCGGACAGCGAATAACGGTGGTTGTGCCCGCCGCCGCAGCGGACGGCATAACGCTCCAGCGCCCGCAGGCCGGGCGTGGTCTTGCGGGTATCCACCACCCGGGCCGTAGTTCCGGCCACCTCCCGCACATAGGCGGCAGTCTGGGTAGCGATCCCGCTCAGCCGCTGCAGCAAATTCAGGGCCACGCGTTCGCCCAGCAGGATGGCGCGCGCGTTGCCGCTCAACACTGCCAGCACCTCCCCTGCGTCAAACGCTGCACCGTCCTCGGTTTTCACCTCCACCTGCACGGAAGGGTCCACGTGGCGGAAGACCTCGGCGAGCACCGGGCCACCGCAGAACACGCCCGGCTCCCGGGCGGTCAGCTCCGCCGTCGCCAGGGCGCCGGCAGCAATCAGTGTGTTGGAGGTGATATCCCCCCACGGCGCGTCCTCTTCCAACGCCCCGGCGACAATCCGCTCCAAGGCAGCCCGGTCGATCGGCTGGATGTGGTTCATGGCTGCTCCTGCAGGACTCGCTGGGATGTTGTCGAAAGGTCGGCGGACGCACGGACCGCCGCGGCGTTGACGAAGGCCAGATGGGTGCGGTCCTCCGGTGCCCGGTCGAAGTCGCTGCGGTAGTGGGTGCCAATGCTGTTCTGCCGCGCCGAGGCGGCGGCCACCACCAGCCGGGCAACGGTCAGCAGGGCCTCATCCTCCGCCGAGGCTGCGTCGGTGACCGCTACCTGCCACTGCGCCAACTGCCGGGTGGCGCCCTGCAGCGTTGTACCGTCGCGGACCACGCCCGCGGCGCCCGCCATCAAGGACTGGACCTGCCCGCGCGTGCACGCGGTGGTTCCGGCAGCCTGCCGGCCACCGCCCATCGGCGCGCCCATGTCCAGCGGCACGGCGGCGAACACCGGCGTGCTCTCCGGGCCGTCCAGCACCCCGACGGCCCGGCGGGCAAAGACCAGGCCTTCCAGCAGCGAGTTTGAGGCCAGCCGGTTCGCGCCGTGGACGCCCGTGCAGGCCACCTCGCCCACCGCGGACAATCCGGGTACCGAGGTCCGGCCGTCCGCGTCGGTCCGCACACCCCCCATCCAGTAGTGCGAGGCCGGACGGACCGGCAGCGGCCGCCTCGTCCAATCAAGACCCAACGACCGCACCGTTGCGTCGATCATCGGAAACCTGGCGGCCAGGAAACCCGGGCCCTTCTCCCGCTCGATTTCGGTGGCGTCCAGGAACACCTGCGGCACCAGGCCGAGTTCCTCCTGCCGGCGCAGCTGGTTGTGAATGCAGCGCGAAACCACGTCCCGCGGCGCCAGCTCGGCGTGAGGATGCAGCGCCGGCATGAACCGCTCTCCCGTCCCGTCCACCAACACGGCGCCCTCGCCGCGTACTGCCTCGGAAATCATGAACGGCCTGCCGCCTGTCGCCGCCGGATCCAACAGGGTGGGATGGAACTGGATGAACTCCAAGTCGGCCAGCGCCGCGCCGGCCCGCCAGGCCAAGGCCACGCCGTCGCCGGTGGCCGTGGCCGGGTTTGTGGTGGCCGGGAACAGCTGCCCGGCACCGCCGGTTGCGAGGATCACGACGTCGGTGTCCAGCTGCGCGGGCACCGCACCTTCTGCTTCCGTCCGGCTATCCATCAGCTCCACCCCGGCCACGCGACCGTCTACGGTCAGGAGTTGGCGCACCATGGTGTGCTCGAGGATTTCCAGCCGGCCAGCCTCCGCCAGACCACGGACCACCCGGATCAGGACTTCGGCGATGCCGGCTCCGGTGCGGTCGCCGCCGGCGTGCAGGATCCGCGGCGCCGAATGCGCCCCTTCCAGTCCGAGCGACAAGGCGCCGGCGTGGCGGTCAAAGGCCACACCCCACTCTTCCAAGGTGGCGATTTCCCGTGCTGCGCCTTCGCACAAAAGGCGGACGGCGCCGTCGTCGTTCATAAACGCGCCGGCCGTGAGGGTATCGGCGATGTGGGCCGCCACGGAATCCCCTACAGCTATGCCCTGGTCGGTGACCGCGGTGATCCCGCCCTGGGCGTGCCAGGTATTGGACTCGGCGAGCCCTCCCTTGGTGATCAGGGCGACGGCCGTGTCAGGACGCGCTGCGGCCAGCGCTGCGGCGTAGAGCCCGGCGATGCCGGATCCCACCACCGCCACGCGCCGGGCCGGACCCCGTGTCACGGCTTGGCTGCCAGCATCCGTTCCAGCGCCACCCGGGCGGGGACGGCCACTGAACCGGGCACGGTGATCCGGTTGAGTATCTCGCCACCGGGCAGGTCACCGGTGCCGGCGTAGGCCTCCAGCACCCAGGCCAGATAACCCGGGTGGATCCGGTACATGGTGGAGCAGGGGCAGATCACCGGATCGAGGCAGAAAATGGTGTGCTGCGGGAACTCAGCGGCGAGCCGGTTGACCATGTTGATTTCGGTGCCGATCGCGAAGACCGTCGGTTCGGTGGCGGCGGCCACGGCCTTGCGGATGTAATCGGTGGAGCCTGCTTCATCTGCGGCGTCCACCACCGGCATCGGGCATTCGGGATGCACGATCACCCGGACGCCAGGATAGTCGGCGCGGGCCTTCTCGATCTGGTCGACCGTGAATCGCTTGTGCACCGAACAAAATCCGTGCCAGAGGATCACGCGCGAGTCCTGCAGCGTGGCCTCGTCGTTACCGCCCAGCCTCTTGCGCGGATTCCACAGGGGCATCTGCTCCAGCGGCACGCCCAGGGCCTTGGCCGTGTTGCGGCCCAGATGCTGGTCCGGAAAGAACAGCACGCGGTGGGCGCGCTCGAACGCCCACTCCAGCACGGTTTCCGCGTTCGACGACGTGCAGACGATCCCGCCGTTCTCGCCGCAGAAACCCTTGAGCGCGGCCGAGGAGTTCATGTAGGTGACGGGGATGACCGGGACCTTGCCGTCCGCGTCCGGACCGGTGCCGAGCACGCCGGCCAGTTGGTCCCAGCAGGCTTGCACCGAGTCGATGTCCGCCATGTCCGCCATGGAGCAGCCGGCGGCCAGGTTCGGCAGGATCACTGCCTGGTCGGGACCGGAGAGCATGTCGGCGGTTTCCGCCATGAAGTGCACGCCGCAGAACACGATGACTTCCGCCTCCGGCTTTTCCTTCGCGGCCCGCGCCAGCTGGAAGGAATCCCCCACAAAATCTGCGTACTTGACCACTTCGTCGCGCTGGTAGAAGTGGCCGAGGATGACGAGCTTGTCGCCCAGCTTTTCCTTGGCGGCAAGAATCCGCGTCTCCAACTCGTCGTCGCTGGCCAGTCGGTACTCGGCCGGAATTTCGCCCTGCCGCGGCGTCGTGGCCGGCGCGGGATCGGCCACCGACGCACCCGGTCCGTACGTGGGGGTCCAGGCGCCGCTGGCCGAGGCAGTATCGAAGGCCCACGGCCCCTGTGCCAAACCGGGCGTGCAGGTGGACGCTGCGGGGCGGGCCCCTGCAAGGGCTTCCTCGCGGGTGAGCAGCTGGATGGCGGTGTTGACCGATGGCATGGGGTTCTCCGTTGTTCGGGCGGGGGTCGGGTCGGAAAAAATCGTGGCGGGCGGCGGAGCCTAGGCTGGTGCGTGTGCGGCGGTTCCACGGAGCGCGGCCGGTTCGGCTGAGGAGTCGGCTAGGCGGGCGGGCTGCCCCTGAGCTGAGCAGCGCTGCCGGTGTAGCGGTAGAGCCGGGGTGGCCGATGCCGGCCGCCCTGCAAGTATTCATCGGTCGGTTCAATGTCCGGCGTGGCGCGCAGCTGGCGGCGGAAGTTGGCCGGGTCCAGTTGCTTGCCGAGCACGGCTTCGTAGACTTCGCGGACCTGGGCCAGCGTGAAGGTGGACCCCAGGAAGGCATACGCGATGGAGCTGTATTCCACCTTGTTGCGCAGCCGCCACAGCGCGTAGTCCACGATCTGATTGTGATCGAACGCCAGCTGACCCAGTTCATTGGCGCGCACCCAGCGAACGTTCTCGGTTTCACGGGCCAGCGCTGCCTCGTCCGGCTTCACGAGCGCCCAGTACACGATGGAGACCACTCGCTGCGCCGGAGAACGGTCCAGGCCGCCGAAGGCGTACAACTGCTCCAGGTAGCTCGGCTGCAGCCCGGTAGTCTCCTGCAGGTTCCGCGCCGCAGCATCCTGCAGGGATTCGGCCGAACTCAGCGGGCCGCCCGGCAGCGCCCACAGATCGCGGAACGGCTGGCGGGTACGGCGGACCAGCGGCAGCCACAGGGTGGGGCAGCCAGCCTCCGGATCCGGGCGGAGCGCGAAGATCACCGTGGAGATGGCCAATTCGGGCGGTTGCTGGGCGCGCTCCGACACGTTGGCCGCGTACCTTGGCACGGCTGCCTCCTCCCTGAAGACTAGTAAAAGTCATAATGACTAGATCTCATCCTAGCGGGTTAGGGTCACACTGACCCAATCACATCCCGATGCCGGCGAATTGTGACGGCATCGAGATCATGGCGGCGCCGGCCGAGCCTCCCACCCTTTGTCTCCGGATGACCCGCGTGTTCGTACCGCAACTGTCATTTCCCCCGCTACCGTGGGAAGTCATTGGCAGGTCTCGTTCGAAGGGTCCGGATGCAGACAGCACGGCCCGCGCGGCCCGGGCGCATGGGTCTTTGGCTTTTCGTCGCCCTGCTCGTTGGTTGTTCAGCCTCGCCCACGACCACCTACATCGACACGAGCGGTCGTGAAACGACTGTGGACTGGCGTGATTATCCGGGCCACGCCCACATTGCAGCCGAGAAAATACTTTCTGCACCTACCCGAGAGCAGACCGAACCACTGGCGGAAGCCCTCTTGTCCGACGTGGAATCCGCGCTCAGCAGAGAGTACGGGCTGCGCTGGCAGCGCGACGGGGAAGCGGGCTGGTATCCGCAGGAAGGAAACGGGTACGGCGGCAAGTCCGCGTATTCAACCTTCAACTCCGCCAACCACATCAGCGACTCGGCTCCCCCGGCGCCTGGAGACTGGCAGCGCATCGTTGACATGGTGAACGGGATCCTCGCAGACCATGGTTTCGATGTGCTGGTTCTTGATCACCAGTCAGCGCCGCACGGCGACGATGAAACCTGGCAGCGGGAACAGCGTGAGCGCTTCGGAACCGATGATCCGGACGGATACTGGGTGTGGAGCGGAGCGGCGCAAGCAGGTTCCCAGTGGCTGTCGATCACTCTGCTGGATGTGTCCCGTGACCCGTCCGGCAAGGCAGCCGCAGAAGCCGCGGAGCACGGGTGGGCACCGCGATCGATCACGCTGGGATACGGCGCCACCGCGCTGTCGGAAAGCGACATCGAGAACTTCCGGCGGGACCTTGCACCGTTCGACGGACTGGAAAAGCCGGAGCCGACCACCTCCGACTGACATGACGCACTGTGCACTTCTACATGGCGCCCCGCCGCGTGGCGCCGATCCGATACCCCCGGGTTACGCTTCAGCCATGCACCCACGGCTGGCCGCACTGACGTGGGGAACCGTCGCCCTAGTGGCTCCGGGCACCGGTGCGGTGAAGGCCCCAGGGCCCCCGCAGAAACAGCCGCCGGGTTCAGCGAGGATTGGCGGCAGCCTGGACCAACGGAAGGGCCCGTTCCCGGAAGTGGCTGTTGAGGACGATGACGGATGACGAACGCAGCACCGTGTTGGTCGCCATGACCTGATCGAGCACCCGCTGCAGATCCGCGTTCGACCGGGCGACAACGCAGGCCAGCAGATCGCTTTCACCGGAGACGGTGTGCAGTTCCAACACCTCGGGAATGTCGGCGAGCGCGGCAGCCACGGCGTCGTGCCCGGACTCCTGCCGGATCACGAACGAACAGTAGGCACGCACCACATACCCCAGCGCCTCGGGCGAAAGCCGCGGCCCCCAGCCCACCGTCACGCCGGCACGTTGCATCTTGTCCAGCCGGGCCTGTACCGTGGCACGCGCTACTTTCAGTACCCGCGAGGCCTCCAGCACCGACATCCGCGGGTCCTCCGTGAACAGCGTGACGATGTCGGCATCGAGAGAGTCGATCTGCATGACGCTTGGCGTCCTTTCGCGTTCGGTGCCGCCGGTTGTGGGACACTGCCAGACAAATTGTCAGCTTACGGGCTGCTTTCGCCAAACAACAGGACAGTTGATGCCGCGCTTTACCGCCACCCGCCACCGCGACCCGAATGATCCCGTACCGGCCGGACTCGGCCACGGGATGAAACAGCGCCAGCTGATCATGATGGGACTCGGCAGCGCCATCGGCGCCGGGCTTTTCCTCGGCTCGGGAGCGGGCATTCAGGCCGCAGGCCCGGCGGTGTTGATTTCGTACTTGCTCGCGGGCACGTTGGTGATCATCGTGATGTGGGCGCTGGGTGAAATGGCCGCCGCCAACCCCAGCAGCGGTGCCTTCTCGACGTACGCCGAGAAGGCACTGGGCCGAACCGCCGGCGCCACCATCGGCTGGCTCTGGTGGCTGCAGCTGGTAGTGGTGATCGCGGCCGAGGCAGTGGGCGCCGCGGGCTTGCTGGCCACGGTCTGGCCGGCGCTGCCTGTCTGGCTGCTCGCGCTCGTGTTCATGGTGGTCTTCACGGTGGTCAATTTGTTCGGGGTGCGCAACTACGGTGAATTCGAGTTTTGGTTCGCCATCTTCAAGGTCATCGCCATCCTTGCCTTCCTCGCCATCGGCGCCGCCTTGCTCTTCGGCTGGCTGCCCAACGTCCCGTCGCCCGGGTTGGGCGTCATCTTCGGCGACGACGGCTTCGCCCCCAACGGCATCGCCGGCATCGGCGCCGGGCTGCTGGTGGTGATCTTCGCCTTCGGCGGGACCGAGATCGTGGCCGTTGCCGCCGCGGAAACGGAAGACCCGGGAGCCAGCGTGGCGAAGGCCATCCGGACCGTTGTCTGGCGCATCCTCGTGTTCTACTTCGGCTCGGTGCTCGTGATCGCGCTGACGGTGCCCTGGGATTCGGAGGCACTGGCATCGCCCTTTGCCGCGGTACTCTCGATCGCCCAGATCCCCGGCGCGGATGTGGCCATCACCCTGGTCGCGGCGGTAGCGCTGCTCTCGGCGCTCAACGCCAACCTGTACGGCGCATCCAGGATGATTTTTTCCCTCTCGGAACGCAGCGAGGCCCCCGCTTCCCTCGGGAGGCTCAGCCTCCGCCGGGTTCCGGTCAGGGCAGTGCTGGCCTCCGTGGCGTTTGGTTTTGTGGCGGCCGTACTTGAACTGCTGTTCCCTGAGCGCGTCCTGCCGGTGTTGCTGAACGTCGTCGGGTCCACCTGCCTGGTGGTCTGGGGGATGGTCCTGCTGTCCCAGTTGGTGCTGCGCCGCCGGGCCGACCGCGACGGCACCGAGCTGCCGTTCCGGATGCGCGGCTTCCCGGTGATGACCTATGCGGGCCTTGCCTTGCTGGCCGCGATCCTGGTGCTCGGCTTCTTCTCCCCGGCAACGGGAATCCAGCTGCTCTCGACCCTGGCGCTGATCGCCGCGATAGCTGCGGCGGCAAAACTCGCCGCACGCCGAACACCCGCCGGAACTTCACCTCGCGCGTAGCGCTAAGCAGTTTGCCTGCAGCTATCGCCGGTACGCCCGGCGAAGTGTGCATACTGTTCGGTGATCGCATGGCAGATTGCGCACTTCACGTGCGGTGACTAGTGTCACCGTAAGCAACTGACGCCGTCGCGCTCCGCCCCTGCGGGGGAGCTCTGCGGCACCAAAACGACGTGGAGGAGCAGGCATGAGCAGCGTTCTTTCCCTGGACCCAACGGCGCAGCCCGAGCTGTCCGCCGAGGACCTCAAAGAGCTCTACCGGCTGATGGTGGCGGTGCGCCATCTGGACGAATCAGCCATCCGCTGGCAGCGCCAGGGCCTGATTCCCGGCTACGCGCCGGAACTCGGACAGGAAGCCGCGCAGGTAGGCAGCGGGTACGCGCTGGATATGTCCCGCGACTTCGTCTTCCCGACCTACCGCGAAATGGGCGTGGCCCGGACCGTGGGCGTGGACATGGTCGACTACATGTCCACCCACAAGGCCAGTTGGCACGGTGGCCTCTACGATCCGCAAGCAACCCGGTTCGCCCCGATCCAGGCCGTCGTGGCGGGCTCCGTGCTGCATGCCGTCGGCTGGGCGCACGGGCAGACGCTTTCCGGCACACCGGCGGGCGAACTCGGTGTGGCCATCACCTACTTCGGCGACGGCGCCAGCTCGCAGGGCGACGTCCACGAAGCCATGAATTTCGCCGCAGTCATGAAGGCCCCGGTGGTCTTCTTCATCCAGAACAACGGCTTCGCCATCTCCGTGCCGACCGAGCGCCAAGTGGCAGGCGGCTCCGTCGCCGCCCGTGCCGCCGGCTACGCCATGCCGTCCCTGCAGGTGGATGGCAACGACGCCGTGGCGGTTCACCAGGCGACGGCGGCAGCCCTGGCCCATGCACGCGCGGGCATCGGCCCGGCGGTCGTGGAAGCCATGACGTACCGGCGGGGCCCGCACTCCACCAGCGACGATCCGGGCCGCTACCGCACCCTGGCCGAGGAACGCGCCGACGGCGGCGAAGACCCGCTGCTGCGCCTGCGCGCCCGGCTGGAAGCCGACGGCCTGGCCGGAGAGGACTTCTTCACCGAGGTGCTGGAGGCCGCCAAGGCGGAAGAGGAACGGATCCGGGAGGGAGTGGCAGCCTTGGGCTCCCGCCCGGGCACGGAGATGTTCGATTTCGTCTACCAGGAACCCACACACGCGTTGAAGGCCCAGGCACGCGCCTGGCGGGAGGAGTCCGAGCATGTCTGAGCACACCACCTTGAGCGACCTCGAAGCCGCCATCGACAACACAACAACAACGAGCGCCCAGCAGGAATCCGTGGACGTGGTGGAACCCGGTCTGGCCGCCGTCGAAACTCTGTCCATGCAGCAAGCGCTCAACCGCGCGCTGGCAGAGGTACTGGAAGACAACCCCAAGGCCTTGGTGTTGGGTGAGGACGTCGGGCAGCTCGGCGGCGTTTTCCGGATTACCGACGGCCTTCAGAAGCAGTTCGGCGCCGACCGCGTCTTCGACACCCCGTTGGCCGAATCCGGCATTCTGGGCATGTCGGTGGGCCTTGCGATGGCCGGCTACCACCCGATCCCCGAGGTGCAGTTCGACGGATTCGCCTATCCGGCGATCAACCAGATTGTCTGCCAAGTGGGCCGGATGAACTACCGCAGCCGCGGCACCATGCCGATGCCGATCACCCTGCGCGTGCCCAGTTTCGGCGGCATCCGCGCACCCGAGCACCACGGTGAATCGCTGGAATCGTTGTTCGCCCATGTCCCCGGGCTGAAGGTGGTTTCGCCCTCCAGCCCCCATGAGGCCTACCACCTGCTCAAGCACGCGGCCACGCGGCCGGACCCGGTGATCTTCATGGAGCCGAAGTCCCGTTACTGGCAGAAGGGTCCGGTGGACACCGGCGCCGGAGGAGAGGGTTACTCCCCCGAAGGCTCGCGCATTGTCCGCGAAGGCAAGCATCTGACCCTGGTTGCCTGGGGGGCCATGGTGGCCCGCTGCCTGCAGGTTGCCGAGCTCGCCGCCGAAGACGGCATCGAGCTCGAAGTGCTGGATCTGCGCTGGCTCAAGCCCATCGACGCCGAGGGCTTGGCGGCGTCCGTGTCCAAGACGCGCCGCGCCGTCGTCGTGCACGAGGCACCGCTGACCTCCGGCCTGGGTGCGGAAGTGGCCGCGCTGATTACCGAGCGCTGCTTCGCCACCCTGCGGGCACCCGTTGAGCGGGTGACCGGATTCGACGTACCGTACCCTTCAGGAGACCTGGAAGACGAGTACGTGCCCAACATTGACCGCATCCTGTTCGGGATCCAGCGAGTATTGGAGTATCGCCGTGGCTGAAATTTCGTTCCCCCTGCCCGATCTTGGCGAAGGCCTGATCGAGGCAACCGTGCTGGAATGGCTGGTCGCCGAAGGCGAACAGATCGAACGCAACCACCCGTTGGTGGAGGTGGAAACCACCAAGTCCGCCGTGGAACTGCCTTCCCCCCAGGCGGGCAAGGTCGTGAAAATCTACGGCGGTCCCGGCGACACCATCAAGGTGGGCGAGCCCTTGATCGTCTTCGAGGTCCCGGACGACACCGCCGGTATTGTTGGCACCGTACCGAAGGAAGAAGCGCCCACGCGCCGCGTCCGCCTGACCGCGGCGCTCGACGACGAGGACTGAGCATGGAAACCCACCGGGAGCACACCGTAGAAGGTCTTGACCCGCGCCTGCACGTGCAGGTGCACGAGGCCGCCGAGGGCACCGAGGGCACCCGCCGCCCGGTGCTCCTGCTGCACGGTTTTGCCTCCTCTGCCAAGCTCAACTGGGAGGACGCGGGCTGGGTCACCGCCCTGACCCAGGCCGGCCGGCGGGTTGTCACGGTGGACCTGCCCGGGCACGGCGAAAGCGCTGCGCCGGAAGAGATGGACGCATACGCCCCCAGCCGGATCCGCGCCGACCTGCTGCAACTGGTCCAGGACGTCAAAGTGCGCCCCTTGAAAGAGGACGACGGCGACACCGGGGTGGACCTGATCGGCTACTCCCTGGGTGCGCGGCTGGCCTGGGAGTTCGGTGCCACCCAGCCGGAACTTGTCCGGCGGATGGTGCTCGGCGGCCCCGGCAGCAACGACCCCCTGGCCGACTTCGACCTGCGTGCCGCCCAGCTCTTTCTGGCCGACGGAACGCCGATCGAGGACGTCAACACCGCTGAACTGCTGCGGATGGCCAAGCTGGTGCCGTCCAACGACATCTTCGCGCTGATGACCATGGTCGAGGCGATCAAGGCCGAACCCTTCGTTCCCGCCGAAGCCGTACCGCGGATGCCGGTGCTGCTGGTGGCCGGTGACAAGGACGATTTGGCTGCCACCGCTCCGGACCTGGCGGCGCTCTCCGATGCGGCCGAGCTGATGTGGCTGCCTGCCCGGACGCACGCCAATGCCGTGACCTCGCGGGCGTTCAAGAGCGCCGCCATCGAATTCCTCGCTGGTTGATGGTTCGCGCACCGATCCTGTGCCGCGAACGGCGCTTTTGATCGGTACAATTGCCGATGAGACTAAATTCCTGGGGCGTGGAGGCTTGATGGAGGTATTCCTGGGCGGGCGCTACAGGACGCGGGAGCTCATTGGCACCGGTGGGGCAGCATCCGTGTACCGGGCAGTGGACGAATCTTTGGGCCGCGACGTGGCGGTCAAAATGTTCGCACCGACGACGCCGGACGATGACGATTACCGGCGGCAGCACACCGAAACCCTGCTGCTGGCCACGTTGAACCACCCTGGTTTGGTGACCTTGCTGGATGCCGGCCTGCACACGGCGGCCGACGGCGCGACCACCAGTTACCTTGTGATGGAACTGATTGAAGGGTCCGACCTGCGGCGGCGGCTGAAGGCCGGTCCTCTCTCCGAGGTGGAGACCGCGCAGATCGGCGCGGACTTGGCCGACGCCCTGAATTACATCCACAGCCAGGGAGTTGTCCACCGAGACGTGAAGCCGGCCAACATCCTGCTGGCCAACGGTCACACCGAAGACACCCGGCATCACCCCAAGCTCACGGATTTCGGCATCGCCCGGATGGTCGAAGCCACCATGGCCACTGCCCAGGGCGCGACCATCGGGTCCGCAAACTACCTCAGCCCGGAACAGGCCGTGGGCAACCCCGTCAGCGCAGCCAGCGACGTGTACTCGCTGGCGCTGGTCCTGCTCGAATGCCTCACCTGCGAAAAGGCATTCTCCGGCACACCCATGGAAGCCGCCCTGGCCCGGCTTTTGCGCGACCCGGAAATTCCTGACTCACTCCCCGCTGAATGGGTGGCCCTGCTCACCCAGATGACGCTGCGCGACCCTGATGCCCGTCCTACGGCACACGAGGTAGCCGTGACCCTGCGCAACTTCGTCGAAGCTCCGCTCCCGGACCTGCCTGCCATAGCGTCCGTCAACGGTTCTCCGATGCCCGCCGGCGCCGCCACAGTTTTTGATCCTGGCTCAGCCTCCGAACGCACCGGCGGCAGCACAACGGGGAACATTGCAATACCCGCGCCGCCGAACCGCGCGCCCAGCGTGGGGTGACCCAACCCCCTCATATCTTCCCGTGCGGTCGCCGGGTGCCGTGAACGCTGCCGGGCCGCCGGGTTGCCCATCGTCGTCGTGATGTACACGCGAAAAGTGGACGCTGATCGTCAGTGAACCCGTGCGACCAACCGGTCGGTCAGAAATCCTCCCCCTCCTCTTGACGTGGCTCGCGCCACAGGCCATGATGGATCGTATACGATTTCGCACTTCACAGGAGGATGCATTGTCCGAAGGCAACGTCACCCAGTCCCCGGCCACCCTGCAGGCGGTGGATCAGCAGGTTTTGGAGGACGCCGGCAAGGTGTTGGCCGTGCATTTGTCCTACAAGTCCCGGGCAGAACAGCGCGGACGGATTCCTGCCCACCCTTCCTACTTCATGAAGGCCTCCTCCTCCCTCGCCCTCACCGGTGGCACGGTGGAGCGTCCCGCGGGCACCGAACTGCTGGCCTTTGAGGGCGAAATTGCCTTGGTCATCGGCAAGCCTGCCCGCCGCGTTTCGGTCGATGAGGCCTGGGGCTTCGTGGGCCAGGTGACCGCCAGCAACGACCTGGGCGTCTACGACATCAAGTACGCGGACAAGGGCTCCAACATCCGCTCCAAGTCCGGCGACGGCTTCACCCCGTTCGGCCCCGCCCTGCTGCCCGCCGCGTCAGTCAACCCTGACGCCCTGCGGATCCGCACCTGGGTCAACGGCGAGGTGGTCCAGGACGACACCACGGCAGGCCTGATCTTCTCCTTCGCCCGCATTGTTGCCGACCTGTCCCAGCTGATGACCCTGCACCCGGGCGACGTCATCCTCACCGGCACTCCGGCCGGCTCTTCCGTGATCGTGCCGGGCGACGTCGTCGAGGTTGAGGTTTCCGACGAAGCCGCCGGGCTGAGCACCGGCCGCCTGTCGACGACCGTTACCCAGGGCGAAGCGGAATTCGCCTCCTTCGGCAACACCCCGAAGACCACCGACAAGGACCGCATCGATGCCTTCGGCAGCGAGGAAGCGGCCGGCCTTGCCCCGGCGATCACCGGCAAGTCCGCGCTGACCGAGGAGGTCAAGGCCAAGCTGCTCTCGGTTGCCACGGCCACCATTTCCGGCGCGCTGCGCAAGCGCGGGCTGAACAACGTCAGCGTTGACGGCCTGCTGGCCACCAAGCCCGGCCAAAAGGTCATCGGCACCGCGCGCACGC
>NZ_JBNHHB010000052.1:0-34415 GCF_059091905.1 Arthrobacter sp. Dra40 | reverse complement strand
GCACGCCCAGGATCAGGGCGATGCCGCCGCCCAGCTCGAGGCCAGCCACGATGGGGGCAGCGATGTCGGCGGCCGGGATACCCATCTGGCCGAACGAGGCCTGGGTTCCGGCAATGGTCCATTCGTTGAACTTCTGCCAGCCGTGGGCGGCAAAAAGGAAGCCCAGGACGACGCGGAGGACGGTGCGGGCGGTGGTGGTTAAAGCGGAGTTATTCATGATGTTTCACCGTTTCGATGGTCAGTGGATCGGCCGTCAGGAACGAGCGATAAGCATCAATAACTTGACGCTTCAATCAAAGAGTGGCAGAAATTAGGTTGAAGTGTCAACTTTCCAGGCGGGTTCGGACGTGAACGTGAGGAAGGCCGCATCGCGGGGCTTTGCCTCCAGTCAGGAGCGGCGAACGGGTTGGCGCAGGATGGTCTTCAGCCTGGCCGGTTCCGTCTTGCGGGGATCACCAAGATAAATCTCGTGATGGTGCCCGGTTGGTGCCAGCTGGTTTGCCGGAAGGAATTCATCTTTCAGCCGGGCCAGCACCGGCCCTTCATCGTCGTACGGACCCACATGCAGAACCTGGACGCTCAGCCCTTCGTCCAGCCACCCGTGCCGGAGTGAGCCCAACGCGGGAAGGTCCTTCTTGCCAGCTGCCGCCCGGATCGCGTCCTCGATGTGCACCGGTTCCAGCCAGTCCGGCTGGCGGATCATCACGGTCCACAACCATTCGTCCTTGGCCCGTCGGGAGAAAGCAGTCATGTCCTCCGCCCACCAAAGGCCCTCCAACGGACCCACCACGTAGTCGCGGTCAAGCTGCTTCTTGCTGGCGAACTTCAGCGTGTAGGAGACGGCATACAGGGCCTCGAGCGCCTGGACGTACCACCCCGACGTGTTTGGATCGCCGTACCCGTCCACCTGCAGGAACTGCATGGGCGGCACTGTGACCAGCTGGAAATCCTTACCCGGTGCGTAGAGCTCCTTCTGGGTCTTCTTGAAATCCAGCTTTTCCATGGGCGCTCTCCGGAGGTAGGGCAGTGTGGTCTAGTTATATCGCGTAGTCACGGCTGAGACGAGGAACAATGGTGCAGCAATTCGCCATCGAATGGTGGAGCAGGATCACCGCGAGCTTCATGCGCGGTGGACCACTTGAGACCGGCGTGCTGGAACTGGCGCTGATCCTGGTTGCTGCTTTGGTGCTAACGGTGCCGAGGGGGAGCTGGCGGTACTTCGGGTTGTTCGTCACAGCGGTCCATGAGCTGGGCCACGCCTTTGCCGCGTTGACCACCGGCCGGCTGGTGCGCGGAATCCATCTGCGTTTCGACCAATCCGGCGCAATGATCAGCCGCGGGTCCGGCCGCGCGTCAGCCGCCTGGACCGGTTTCTGGGGGTACCCGGTACCGGCACTGGTGGGGGCGGTGCTGGTGTGGGCCGCGTTCAGCGGTTGGTCCGGCGCCGCACTGTCAGTGAGTGCGCTGCTGTTGCTGGCAACGTTGTTGTTCATCCGCAATCTCGAAGGCGTCGTGATCGCCGTCGGGCTGGCGGCTGCCTCCCAACTGCTGGTCTGGTTTGCCCCGGTGGAGTTCCTCGGGCACCTGACGCTCGCCGTCGGCATCGGGCTTTTGGTGGGAGCCGTCCGGGACTGGGTGAATCTGCTGAGCGTCCACACCCGGCGCCGGCACCAGCTTGCCAATTCGGACGCCTTCATCATGGCCCGGCGGACGGGCGTGCCCGCCGCGCTCTGGCTCGCGGGGTTCGCTGTGGTCATCTTGCTCTGCTGGGCGTCGGCCGTGGCAACCATGGCCACTGTTGGCCCCTTGGCAATCCTCTAGCCCTTTCTGCGGACCCAAGCATGGGACGTTCTCCCGGCGGCGTAACGTCGTGCTGATGGGGCACCCGCCGGCCCCGCGGCCCGCCCCGCCCCGCCCCTGCTGGCTGCCCCGCCCCGCATTGGCTGCTTCGCCCCGCCCCTGCTGGCTGCCCGCCCGCTGGATGGCGCGTGGAAGTGGCCTCGCACACTTCCGTGATGGCCCCAACAGCCTTCGCGAATCGGCCCGGGCTAGGGGAATTATCGCCATGGGCGGGACGTTGTGGAATCGATGTTGGAATTTCTGAAAGAGCGGCTATGATGGGCCGTCGCAGATAGGCCAAAACAACGAGAGCATCAGGAGTTTTAAACCCGCATGGCAACCGATTACGACGCACCGCGCAACAAGGACGACGAGAACAACAACGAGTCGCTCGAAGCCCTTCAGGCCCAGCGCTCTGGTGGTGCGAAGACCGCGCTGATCGACGTCGAGGATTCGGACACAGCCGAGGGCATCGACCTGCCTGGCGCGGACCTCTCCGGCGAAGAACTGGTAGTCCAGGTTGTTCCTCCCCGCGAGGACGAATTCACCTGCGCCTCCTGCTTCCTGGTCCGCCACCGCAGCCAGGTAGCCCGCGAAAAGAACGGCGAGAAGTACTGCCGCGACTGCGAAGGCTAAACCCCCAACTTTGAACCCCGCGCTGATATCAGCGCGGGGTTCTGTGGTTAAGCCCAGCAGCGTCGGGTGCGCGCCAGCGGGCGATCACACACCTCGGACGGCCTCGCTGATCGGCGTGCTGCCGTTGATGAAATTGATCACTTTCCCTGTCGTAGACGGCACGGCCAGTACTTCCGCGGCCACCATCGCAACGTCCTCGCGGCTCACTTCACCGCTTGCAGTATCAGGTCCCGCCTGGATCTTCCCGGTGGCGGGTTCCAAGGTCAACGCGCTCGGACCAAGGATCGTCCAGTCGAGCGAGGTCGACTTGAGGTACTCGTCAGCCGCGGCCTTGGCCTCGGCGTAAGGGAAAAACGCGTTGTCCTCCGGCACCCCGTGGTTCTTGCTGGCGCCCAGGTAGGAGACCATGATGTAGCGCTGCACTCCTGCCGCAATGGCAGCGTCCATCGACCGGATCGCAGCGTCCCGGTCCACCGCATAAGTCCGCTCGGGGTTGCCGCCGCCGGCGCCTGCCGACCACACGACGGCGTCGTGTCCGCGCAGTTGCTCTGCCAGCTCCTCGGTGGTTGCGTGCTCGACGTCGGTCAGGATTGGCGCCGCGCCAGTCTCCTGGACGTCGGGGACGTGGTCCGGATTGCGGATGATGGAGCTGACCTCGTGACCCTGGCCGGTGAGAATGCGGGACAGGTGCAGCGCGACCTTGCCGTGGCCGCCGAATATGGCAATGCGGGACATATGGTTCCTTTCGGTGGGTGTGTCCTCAATTTAGGTGCCGAATGCGGATGCGGCCAAGGAGCTGGCTTCAGCACCGAGCGCCGCGCGGAAAGGGCGCCAAACCAGGGTCTAGCCGTCGCTTCCGGTCAGATGGATTCCGGCCTCCGGCGTTGCCACCCGGAAACTGAAGGACTGTTCGATGTACAGGTAGACGAACTCTTCGTCGTGCCGGTCGTAGCCAATGGACAGATCCTGGCCGGACTCGAACAGAAAGTCTCCGCCGCGCAGGCTCATGACTATCGCCCCGCGGACCCCGGGAGCCCAAACAATGGGACCGCTCAGCAACTTGCGCAGGTGCTCGGACAGCAGATAGCCGCCGCGCTCCGTCGCCTCCACCACCGCCGTGTAATGTCCAGGGCCCAAGGCCAAGCCGAAGGGCCCTCCGATGCCTGCCTGCAGGAGAGCAGACACGGCCTTGGCCACGCGCTTGGGGTAATCGTTGAAATCGGCCACACGGGGTACCGGCGCATGTGGGGTTGCGCTGGTGACGCCCTTGATGCCCACCTGTTTCCAGCCATGGAAAACGGCTGCGTTCTCAGCCGTTGCGATTTGTAGCGCTGCTTCGGCCAAATCCGTGAGGTCCACATCTGCTGCGCCCCGGTCTTGGTCCAGTAGTTCCACCCGGGAAACTTTGAACGGTGCGCGTACTTCCACCAAGGGGAGCACACCGCGCCGCCTCGCCGCCACTCCGTCCGCCGGGGCCGGCCCGGTGATCCCTTCCGTGCGGCCGAGGTTGGTGGCGGAGTAGTCCCAGCCGAAAGGCCCGGCGAAATCAACCATTTTGCGAGCACCCAAGGCAACGGTGAGCCGATCCCTGGCTTCCTGATCCAGCAACTTCCAGCCGCCGTCGGAAATCGGGGCGTGCTCGCGCAGCAGGTGGTTCATGGCCATGAAAGGTTCCCCCTGAGGCTGCCGATCCCCAGCGACGAATCGGAACGACCCGGTCCGGGTTGAAGGGTCGAAGGAGCGGGCGGAGCATGGCCGTGGCGGTCAGTGCCGGGAGGCACTGAATCCGCGTCCGCCGTCTCATCGCCGGGGCCGGCAGCAGCTGCCGCCTCGGCCGATCCGCCGTTCGCCACAATGTCGCCGTCCTGGAACAGGGTGCCTCGGGCTATCTGACGCCACTTGGGCTTGCGCCGCAGCAGGAATTCCAAGTCCATACTGAAATGCTTGAACTCCTCGGCCATGGAGTCTTCCATGATGGCAACCGATTCCGGGTCCTTCTCCAGCGACATCCGTTGTTCGTACCAGCCGATCGCCTCGGCTTCTTCTGTCAGGTTGGCGCACATGCGCGCAAAAGTCCGCGTCTCGGCGGAGAGCTCTTCGGCGGGTTCGTGATACTGGTCAAAGCCCATCTGGATCCTCCGTGAGGTTGTGCCTCTGTGCCAGCGTAGTCACGGCCCCGGCGCCTGACTACCCTCGACGACGGCGGAGCGCAGCTGGGCACATCAAGCCGGAAGGGGTGCCGAAGAACCTCTTCGCTTAGCAGTTCTGTTGTGCTGGTTGAGGCGATCAAGGCGGTTCCGCAGGGGGATACCGGCGCAGTCGTTGCCTTGTCGCTGCCGGCCGTGAGCCAGAACGGGGACCAGAAGCCCGGCATAGTAAAGTTGCAGGGTGAAACGCCGATACTCCGCACTGTTGATGCTGCCTCTCGTGGCCCTGCTCGCCACGGGTTGTGAGCAGGTCGAACAGGCGGCCTCGGACGCCGTCGACCAAGCCGCCAACGCCGCCTCAGAAGCGGTGAGCCAGGCTGCATCCGACGTGGCCAACGCCGCCGTCGGAGAAGCGGTCCAGCAGGTGTGCGCGCCCATTCAGGACGGCAACATCGGAGCTGAGGAACAGGAACTGCTTGCTGGACTGGCCTCTGCTGCAGACGCCGCCGGAGTTCCCGCCGAGATCGCCGGGCCGATGTCGCGAATCGCCCAATCCGGCGACCAAATCCCAGCCGACGCCATCGCCTCCATGCAGCAGGCCTGCGACGGGTACACCACAAGCTAGCGAAGCCTCCGGCGAACGCCACAGCGCCCAATCCCAAAATGTGGTCTTCGACCGAACCGTGCGGAAGTTCGGGCATCAGAACGGCGGATTTTCCGGCTGCGCTGGCCAACCGTCGAACAGGCTGGCGCTCCGGAGCGGGGGTCTGGCTTTGGTGGTGCTGCCCTTCCCGAGGTCGAGTTCTTCTTGCCCCGGGACCGGTGGTGGATCAGCGGTGCGAACAGTCGGGCGGACCGCCTCCGGCTCGTCCCAACCTGTGCCTTGGGCTGGAAGTGGGCGCCCGGACTGCCCGGAATCGAGGTTGCTGGTGGCTGGTTCCGGCAGGCGTTCGGGCAGGCGCGCGCCCTTGAGCCACACGTGGTTGCGCAGCGGCTGCTGGGCCGGATCCATGCTGGCCGGCGGGTAGAACCACGGCACGCCGTTGCGTACTTCGACCCGCCAATCGCCGTCATGCAGCAGATGGTGATGATGCCCGCAGACCAAGACGCCGTTGTCCGTGGAGGTGGGGCCGCCTTTTTCGAACCACCGGATGTGGTGCACCTCAGTCCATGGGGACGGCGCCGTGCAGCCGGGGAAGGCACACCCTCCGTCTCTGGCGATGATTGCCAGACGCATGTATTTGGGAAAGAGCCTTTGGGATTGGCCAACATCCAGGATCACGCCCATGCCGGCCAACACCACCGGGATGATGTCGGCATCGCAGGCGATCCGGCGGATGGTCTTGGCACTCAGCGGACCGGAGAAGGTACTGGCCCCCGGGCGGCCGAGGTGGGAGGCCAGGTCCTTGTAGTCAATAGTGGCCAGAACCTGAGGTCGGCGCCCGCCTGCAGCCGGCAGCAAATCCGTAGTGAGGGCGACCTTGCACGCACCAATCAGCCCGTCGAGCTGTTTCTGCTGGCGGGTGCGCCCGTCCGCCACCGACTGTCCGGCGGACACATCCGGGTTCGGACCGTTGCCGCCGGTAGCCCCGACGGTGCCAGCACCTTCCACGTCTCCCATGGCAGACGCGGAGTCGGTCGTGTACGCGGTTCCGGTTGCGGGATCGGCCTCCGGCTGGGACGATGCGTTCGCGGCGGTGGTCTCGATCCCTACCGTCCCGGCGGTGACCGTCCCTTCCCGCAGGCGGGGATTGGTGGCGGTGTTGTAGACGGTTGCCAGGACCTCGTTCTGCTCGTCGGTGGCGTTGATTTCGTAGCAGTGCAGACCGTTGCGCCGACCACGGTAGAACAATCCCTGGCGTGATTTCAGCTCGGCCGGATCGAGGTCAGCGCCACCGGGGTTGAGGCCGCCTTCCCAATGGCGAATCAGCAGCCGCAGCGAGTCGGCGTCGTAATCGGAGGCATGCTGCACCAGCGCCTTTTCCATCTCCTGCAGCCTGTCCGGCGCCGCGATGCGCCGCAGCCCGTCGACTGCCCTGCGGATCAGGTTAGCGGCCTGCCCGGACACCCTTCCCTCGTCAAGGGCACGGGCCAGGAGCGGCAGCCGGGGCGGGGCAGCCGGGGTTCCCCCGGGCACCGGTCTGGCCTCGGTGGCGTCCGCGAGCTGGAACCGGCGCGCAGCTTCCTGCCGCGCAATGCCCAGTTTTGCCCGCAGGTAATCCTCGTTGGATTTGTACGCGCCCGGCTTGCGGCGTGCCGGTCCGTCCGGGTCGTGCGGAATGTCCGTCTCGCCGACGGCCGCGATGTTCTGCTCCTTGATGATGCGGGCCAAGATCAGCTGGGTCTGGGCGACGGTATTGGCCAGTTCCTCGACCTGTGCCGCGGTTCGGGCCACGGACTTGGTGCTGCGTGTCAGCCAGCCGCTGCGAAGACGATCATTCAGTCCCATGACGTCGGCGCGCAATCGGAGCAGCAGGGCGGATTCATCCTGCCCTGCCCCCGGGGCCACCTCCAGCGCTTCGATCGCCATGCATCTACCCTATGAAGCGCACCAACACGGCGGCAGAACCAAGAAACCGGATGTGGACAAAGGGGTGCCGCGGACATCTGTGGAGAGGAAGTGAGCGCGGCGCAAGCCGGGAGCCGGATCGGGTCACCGCGGCCACGGCCGCGGGAACTCGAGTTCGGCTAGACGGCCCATCGTGGGGGACCGACCGGTCTGAGCACGGCGCAAGCCGGGAGCCGTCACCGCGGCCACGGCCGCGGAAACTCGAGTTCCGCCGGAAGGCGCCTGGGTAGCGCAGGCGCGTCAGCGTGCGGCCGGTGCCCCTGCCCGCGGAGCAACTCCGGCGTGTTCCTCCTCGACGGGCTTCCGGACGAAGAACGCGGCCACTACGGCCAGGATGGAGATGATGGCGCCGGTCAGGAAAGCCATCCGCACACCGCCGGCCACCGCCGTCGGCGCCGCGGCACCGCCGGTTGCAAGCGCAGCGGCCTGCACGGACATGACGGTCACGAACAAGGCGGTGCCGGCTGCCCCGGCTACCTGCTGCACGGTGCCGATGACAGCGCTGCCGTGCGAGTACAGTTGCCGCTTGACCGAGCCCAACCCTGCGGTAAACAGCGGCGTGAACAGGAACGCCAAACCCAGGCTGAGCACGATGTGCGCGGCCAGCAGCGTCAACGGCTGAGTGTTTTCGCTCACCGTGGACAAGAACCAGAGCACGGCACTGACCACCGCCGTTCCGGGCACCAAGAGCACGCGCGGGCCGAACGTGTCGTAAAGGCGGCCCACGGCCGGTGCCAACAGCCCCATGAGCAGTCCGCCCGGCAACAGCAGGAGACCGATCTGCAGCGGCTCGAGCCCCAGGACCTGCTGCATATATATAGGGAGCAGAATGATGGTGCCGAACAGTGCCGCCATGCTGACAGCCATCAGCGCGACGGATACGGCAAAGTTGCCGGAGCGGAACGTCCTCAGGTCCAGCAGCGCCTTGTCCGAGCGCTGCAACCGGACCTGACGCAGCAGGAACACCAGCAATCCCACACCGCCGGCCGCAAAGGCGATCCACATGGCCGCACCCGAGGTGGGCTCCGCCGTCGTTGTTCCCTGCCCGGCGCCAACCTGGCTGAGGCCGTAGATGAGCCCGCCGAAACCGATCGCCGAGAGGATCACCGACGGCACATCCAGCGGCACCTGCCGCGGCTCGGTCACGTTCAGGATCCGCCGGTTGCCGACCACCAGCATTGTCAGCGCGATCGGCAGCACCAGCCAGAACATCCAGCGCCAGGACAGAGCGTTGAGGATGATGCCGGAGATGGTCGGGCCGATTGCCGGCGCCACCGAAATGACAATCGAAACGTTGCCCATGGTCTTGCCGCGGTCTTCGGCCGGCACCAGGTTCATGAGCGTGGTCATGAGCAGCGGCATCATGATCGCGGTGCCCGATGCTTGAACGACGCGCCCCACCAGCAGCACTTCGAAGCCTGGAGCCAGCGCCGCCAGCAGCGTGCCGGCGGAGAACAGGGACATCGCGGCGGTGAAAACCTGGCGAGTCGTGAATCGCTGCAGCAAGAAGCCAGTGACCGGGATGACCACCGCCATGGTCAGCATGAACGCCGTGGTAAGCCACTGCGCCGCGCGGGCGCTGATGTTGAGGTCTTCCATCAGCTCGGTCAAAGCCACCGACATGATGGTCTCGTTCAGGATCACCACGAACGCCGAGACCAGCAGGATTCCGATCACCCGGCGGTTCCGGCGGGCTTCACCAGCCGTGTAACCACCGCCGTGCGCCGGTCCAGACAACGCCGGGGCACTGTTCTTCAACGGTTTTTGGCTCACGGGAGGATCCTCGGGTGGAGTTCGTGCTGTTGTGGGCGGGCCGCAGGAGGGCCAAAAAACGGCGCCGAATTGGCGGAATAGTAGTCTAACCCGCGTCCGCGTAAGCCTATTCCCACCGCGCAGGAACCTCCACAAGACAACGACGGCGGTGCTCGCCGGGCGGGGCCGCCTCCGGTCCTTTTAAAAGAGGAGAAGCCCCGCCGGCGCAAGGCCGACGGAGCTTCCCTGTGGTCCTGGGCCGGTAGTTGGGGGAGTAACCGGACCAGGAGTCTTGGGGGTGCTACATCGTGTAGTAGCCGGTAACGGGCATGGCGTGGACGTCGTGCACCATGGTGCCCTGGCTCGGGTTCAGCGCGCTGATCATCTTGCCGTCGCCGAGGTAGATGCCCACGTGGCCGCCGCCGTTCTGCACCACCAGGTCACCCGGCTGCGGGCTGCTGGTCGGCGTCAGGACACTGCCCTGCTCCTGGCTGAGGCGGGGCAGGTCAACGCCAGCCTGGGCGTAGACCCACTGGGTGAAGCCGGAGCAGTCCCAGCCGGCGGTGGAGGTGCCGCCCCAGACGTAGGGGGTGCCCTGGCCGGACATGGCAATGTCCACGATGCTCTTGTTGCCGCCGGTGGAGGCAACCGAGATGTTGGCGCTGGCCAGCGAGACCGTGGCCGTATCCGTCGAGGCGGCCTGCGTCGAGGAGGCGAGCTGGACTGCCTGGCCATCAACGGCCTGGCTGCCCTGCGCGGAGCCGGTCAGGGCGATCTGGTCGCCCGGGTAGATGATGGAGTACGCGCCCAGGCCGTTGATGGCCAGCACGTCCTGCACGTTCTTGCCGTACTGGGCGGCAATGGTGCCCACAGTGTCGCCCGCGACGACGGTGTGGGTGGTGGCGCCGGCAGCCGAACTGGTTACGGACGCCCGCTCCACCTCGAAGCCGGCATTCGCCGGAGCGGCAACGGTTTCCGCGGCGTCGGCGGAGCCATACGTCGGGACGTTGACCTCGGCGGCGGCGTTGGCCGGCAGGCCGGCGCCCAGCATTAGGCCTCCGGCGGCAGTGACCACGGCAGCCCCGCGACCGACGGTGCCGGCGTGGGATGAAACGGCGTTGGACAGGCCGGCAATGGCGGTGTTGCGGACCGGGGTGGCACGGTGGCGTGCGCGGTTGTTTTTGAGCAGCAAGAAATTACCTCTCCCAATGCCTGCGAGGTGAGCTGTCGGGTTCGGATGGGAGTCACCCGGCCGTGCGGCAGTGCGGCATGCACTTCGTACGGCTTAACCCCAAGAGCCCCAGAGGGGCCCGAAGAAAATGGGTCCCCCGCCTCTGCCAGATGTCTAGCGAACGAACTCGGTAAGGCTGGCAGAGCTAGGCAATACCCACCGAGGACGACGGCGCATGATCGCCGACGTGGTGATTACACTACATAACGGTTCGGTAACTGTCCAAGCCCTGATGGTTAGCTGTGGATAACCTGAAAACGGCTCCCCGCGGGCACGGCCAGCCAGCGTTTAACTACCACTGCATCAAACGCTCGACGCTACATTCGACGAACAATCCGGCCCGTCAGGCGTCCCCTCCTTGGTTACTTGTACGCTGGCGGGGTGGTGAACTTCACGCTCAAACAGCTGCAGTACTTCGTGGCAGTCGCCGATCACGGCTCGATCTCCGCGGCCGCGGCTGCCAGCCACATCTCCCAAGCGGCCATGTCACAGTCGCTGACCGACCTGGAACGGATCGTCGGCGCGCAGCTGATGGTCCGGCACCGGTCCCGCGGAATCGCGCTGACCGGTGTCGGCCAGCAGTTCCTGCGCGACGTGCGCAGCCTGGTCCGGCATGCCGACGAGGTGCAGAACAGCATCATCGAACGGCAGCAGGGACTGGTAGGCCCGCTGGCCATCGGCTGCTACAGCACGCTCTCGGCCTTTTGGGTTCCGGTCATCAGCGAACGCTTCATCAAACCCCATCCGCGGCTCACGGTGACCATGGAGGAAGGGGAAGCCGCCGAGCTGCAGCACCGGATGCAGGAGGGCTATTTGGATGCGGTGCTGACCCACACCCGGCACCTGTTGCCCGGCGTGCAGGCGCGCACGGTCAAGGAAGGCCGGCCCTATGTGCTGCTGGCTGCCGACCATCCGCTGGCTTCCCGCACCAGCATCAAACTGGAGGAACTGGCAGACGAGGACTTCGTCTCCTTGGACATCCCGACCGTGCGGGACAATCAGTTGGTCAACCTGCGGCTGTCCGGGCTGGATCCGAAGATCGCCTGGCGTTCCTCCAGTTTCGAAGCCGTCCGCGGCATGGTGGCCCGCGGCCTCGGCTACACCGTGCTGGTGCAGCGACCGCCGGGCAACCACAGCTACGACGGCCTGCCGTTGGCCACGGTGGAGATCGACGGCCCGGTCGGGCACAGCGATGTCTGCGTCGCCTACGCCAGCGTCACTCGGCCCAGCCTCAGGCTGAAGGCCTTCCTCGACTTTTGCGCGGAGGTTGGCGGCGCCGAGCCGAGCGGCTCTCGGGAGGGTACGACGGCGTAACGCGAAGTGGCGGCGCGGCGGTCGCGGCGCTGGTACCGTGCGGGCAGGCGTACGACGGCGGCCCGCTGCCTTAACGGCGACGCGGCGGCCGCTGCGCTGGGCAACGGCCGCCGTGAGGTCCGGCGTGCTGGCGGAACTACATATTTTCCGCGGTGAGGTCCTTGTCCTTGCCTTCCTTGACCCCCAGGATGCACAGCCCTGCCAGCACGAACGCGCCGGCCCAGACTGCGGCCACCAGCCATAGCTCACCGCCGGCGGCCAGGACCAGGCCGCTGGCGATCATGGGGGTGAAGCCGGCGCCCAGCGTGGAGGAGAGCTGGTAGACCAGCGAGGCACCGGTGTAGCGCATCCGGGTCGGGAACAGCTCTGCCGTAAACGCCCCGAACGGCCCGAAGATGGTGCCCTGGATGACGCCGTTGGCCAGGAACAGGCCGGTGGCGAACAGCCACAGCGTCCCGAGTTCAAGCATCCACATGATGGGGAAGGCCAGGACGGCTCCGGCCACGATGCCGATCAGCATCACCGGACGGCGGCCGAGCTTGTCACTGTGCCGGGCCGCGAACCAGATGGCCACGACGGTCAACGCCGCGCCGATCGCCTTGATGTTGAGGACGCCGGTGCGGTCGAGGCCGACCTCATCCACCACATAGGAGATGGCCCACACGGTCATCAGGCCCTGCACGGTGTAGGAGCTCATCCCCACCAGTGTGCCCATGATGACGTTCTTCGGGTATTTCGTGAGCACCTCAAGGATCGGGATCTTCTTTTCTTCGGCCTTGTCTTCCAGGGCTAGGAACAGCGGCGACTCGGCCACCTTGAGGCGTACGACCAGGCCGATGCCCACCAAGACGACGCTGATCAGGAACGGCAGCCGCCAGCCCCACGTCAGGAACTGATCGTCCGGCAGAACGGACACGGCCGAAACCGCGAGCGTGGCCAGCACCGCACCGGCGGGGCCGCCCATGTTGGCGAAACTGGCAGCGAATCCGCGGCGCTCCTTGGGCGCGTGTTCCAGGGCCATCAGCATGGCACCGCCCCACTCACCGCCGACAGCCAATCCCTGCACGATGCGCAGGACGATCAGCGCCAGCGGAGCAGCCATGCCGATCTGGGCTGTGGTCGGCAGAAGTCCGATCAGGGTGGTGGCCACGCCCATGAGCATCATGGAGGTAATCAGCACGCCCTTGCGGCCGAGCCGGTCACCGAAGTGGCCGAAGACGATGCCGCCGACCGGCCGGGCGAGGTAGCCGACGGCCAGCGTGGCGAAGGAGGCGAAGATGCCGACCGCGGGGTCCAGGTTCACGAAGAACACGGAGTTGAAAACCAGCGCCGCGGCGGTGGCGTAGAGGATGAAATCGTAGAACTCGATGGCACTGCCCAGAAAGCTGGACGCCAGAATGCGCCGCATCTCGGGAGTGTTAAGGCTGGGAACCTTCACATCCTCCGCATGTTTTCCGGGCGTAGCAGGGGCCGACGCCGTCGTCGTGTCATTGCTCATTGTGCAGTCACCATTTCATAGTGTTCGTCTCCGGTGGCTCGAGTGGCCACCGGGTCGCTGGAAGAGAAGGAGATGACGTCCAGATCGTTGGGGATCAGGAACGTGCCGTTGAAGTCCTTGCCGTGTGCTTCCCAGACCGCGTCCGGTGTGGTTCCCGGCACCAGGTGGTGCAGCGCCAAGGTGCGCGCCCCGGCGTCGTGCGCGATGTCGATGGCATCCTGGGGTGACGTGTGGGACCTGCGGTGGTGGTCGATCGACGCCCGGGCTTCGGCGGAATCGATGCTGCCGTACGCCCGCTGTACCCACTCGAAGTCAATGGCTTCGTGCAGGAGCAGGTCGGTGCCGCGGGCGAGCCGCACCAGGTTTTGGCAGGGTGCGGTGTCGCCGGAGATCGTGACCGACCCTTCGGCCGTGTCAAAGCGGAAGGCGAAGGCGGGGGCCACCGGCGGATGCTCCACCAAGGTGGCCGTCACGGTGACCAGGTCATCACGGTAGATCTCGAACGGCTCCATCCCGGCCGGCGTCGGGTTCTGATTCGGGTGGTAGCCGGTGGATTCCGGGACAACAATGTCTTCGGCCTCAAAATAATCCAGCGGCGAGGGGCGCAGGGCGTCGATTACCCGGTCATTGAGGTCGGTGGCGTACGCCTGCATCAGGTGGTGGAACATGTCCCGGGTGCCGGGCGTCGGCAGATGGGGGAAGACGGGCGACGGCGGCACCGTTGCGCGGGGGGAGGGCGGCGGCAGTTCTCCCCGGTCGCCCGGTCCGAGGATGCGGATGCTCCGCTGTCCGGGCGTCAGGGTGAAGAGGCCGAAGATCGCCAGTCCGGCCAGATCGATCGTGTGGTCGGAGTGCAGATGGGTCAGGAAGATACCGCGCAGCGAAGAAACCTGCAGGCCGGCTTTCATCAGCTGGCGGCCGACGCCGTTGCCGGCATCCACCAGATAGACGGCATCGCCGACGACGACGGCGGTGGCGATGCCGGTGCGGCGGCCGGCATTCTCACCGGTCCACCAGCGGGGACCGCCCGCCGTGCCCAGCGTGACGACGTGCGGCTTGAGGGAAGGGGTCATGGGTCGAGCTCCTAGAATCTGTCCGCCCGTGGTGCCGGCGGAACCTGAACTCCATGATGCTGCTCACATGCTCCTTCGTAAAACGGTAATAGCCAGTCAACTTAAACGGTTTTACCTATGACACGGGATGGCCAGCCCCCACGGAACGTCCTGAGCGGGCTCGCCACCTCACCGCTTGCCCTGCGCCGGTTCCGGCCCGATCCGCCCGGCCCGCCGGGCCCGACCCATTCGGCCCCCATTGTCGGAGTCCGACGGCGGGAGTAGGCTCCGGCTTAACCGGGCCGCGAGAACGGCCGGCGCTTCGGTCGCAGCCGCGGCGTGGCCCAGCCACTTCTGAGAGGAACGACGCGCCATGCCGATTACCCGTGAACTGATCATTAACGGAGAACACGTTCCGGCGGCCTCAGGCAGGACCACCGAGGACATCAACCCCTACACCGGGGACACCTTCGCCACCGTCGCTGCCGCCGGGCCCGAGGACGTCACCCGGGCCGTCGACGCGGCGTCGTCGGCCTTCGACGCCTGGGCCGCAACGCCTCCCACCCAGCGGGCGAAGATTTTCCTGAAAGCGGCCGACCTGTTTGAAGAACGGATGCAGCAGGGCATCGAACTGATGGCAGGCGAGGTAGGCGGTGTGGCGGTCTGGGCCGGGTTCAATGTCCAACTGGCCGCCAACATCCTGCGCTCGGCAGCGGCGGCCACGACCGCACCGCGCGGCGACGTCCTCGCCACCGACCTGCCGGGCAAACTTTCGCTCTCGATGCGGCAGCCCTATGGCGTGGTGGCAGCGATCTCTCCGTGGAACGCCCCATTCATCCTGGGCATGCGCGCCATGGCTATCCCGCTGGCAGTGGGTAACACGGTGGTGCTCAAACCCAGCGAGGACGCACCACTGGCCTGCGGCCTGTTCCTGGCCGACGCCTTGCTGGAGGCGGGGCTGCCGGCAGGAGTGCTCAACGTCATCACGAATGACCGCGCGGATGCGAACGACTTCGTCACAACCCTGATCTCCGACGCCCGCGTACGCAACGTGAACTTCACCGGTTCCACCAAGGTGGGACGGATCATCGGCACGCTGGCCGCGCAGAACCTGAAGCCTGCGGTGCTGGAACTGGGCGGCAAGAACTCCCTGGTGGTGCTGAAAGACGCTGACCTTGACTACGCCGTGCAGGCCGCGGCTTTCGGTGCGTTCATGAACGCCGGGCAGATCTGCATGTCGGTGGATCGGGTGATCGTGGACCGCAGCATTTCCGACGAGTTCTCCGAGCGGTTCGCGGAGAAGGTGGCGGCGCTGCCGACCGGCGATCCGCTCAAGCAGGACACGGTGATCGGACCGCAGGTCAACCAGAGTGCGGCGGACCGGCAGTACGCACTGATCGACGACGCCGTGTCCAAGGGTGCGAAGGTGTTGGTTGGCGGCGAGAAAGCGAGCCAGGCCATCGTGCCCGCGACGGTGCTGTCCGGGATCACCGAGGAGATGCGGATCTACGACGAGGAGATCTTCGGTTCCGCCACCACGGTGATGGAGGTGGACGGCCCGGAACAGGCGGTGAAGTTGGCCAACGACACGAACTACGGCCTCACCTCCGGGGTCATCACGGAGAACCTGGCCGACGGCATTGACGTGGCGAAGCGGCTCAAGACCGGCATCGGGCATGTGAACGACCAGCCGGTGCAGGACGAGCCGATGGCACCGTTTGGCGGCATCCATGAGTCGGGCTACGGCAAGTTCGGCGGGCAGGCCGGGGTCAATTCCTTCACCGAGGAGCGCTGGATCACCATCCAGCAGAGCGGGCACGCACAGTACCCGTTCTGAGAATCAGTCGCGGATGCGCACGGCCGTTTCCCGCATGTAACGGTCGACGTGCGCATACGCGTCGCGGGTCAGCGCCTTCCAGAGTTCGACGGCGAGGCGCGGGTTTTCGCTCTCCAGGCGGCTGATCGTCTCGGCAGGGAGGAGCATGACCCGCACATCGCCGTCGGCGCGCACGGTGGTTTCCTGCCGGTCCGCGCTGCCCAGTGCCATCTCGCCGAAGGTCATCCCGGCGCTGAGGGTGGTCAGTTTGACCCTGGTGTTCCCAGGTCCGGGCGAGGTGGTGGTGACGCGGCCGGACAGGATGAAGTAGACGCCGGCGAAGCGCTGGCCGACGCGGCGGATGACCTCGCCGTCGTCGTAGGCGCGTTCTTCCATCAGGTCGGCGAGCGCTGCGGAGTCCTCCGGGTCGAGTGGGCTGAGCGCTGGTGAGTCCGCCACGTCCACGATGGCGGGCCGGCAGTGTTCGTCGCCGTAGTTGGCGATCAACCGGTTTTCGGCAAATTCGACAGCAGCGGTTCGGGTGGCGAACGACGGTACCGGCCGATCGGCATCCTCGAACCGCTGCGCGAGGATGCCCTCGCCGTCGATCATCACCAGCTGGCGCCCGGCGTCCGCCAGCGAGGCACGGAGCCGCTCCAGCATGTCCAGTGCCACCGGGGCGGTTTCATCCACCCGGCGCATGTCCAGGATGACCAGTTCCACCGACTCCTCCAGATCGCTGACCTCGCGCACCATGGATTCGGTGCCGGCGAAGAGCAGGTCTCCGTTGAGTTCGATCACGCGCGCGCGGTGTCCGTTGGCGCGGAGCACCTCGGCGGCCTCGTCATTGCGGCGGATGCCGGAGGGGGCGCCGGTGATGTCGTAGCTGGCGCGGATGGCGTTGCGCCCGGCCCGCGCCGCCCGGACGAAGTGCAGCCCCATGTCGTGCGAGATCCGCCGGCTGGCCGCCACGCCGCGCACGCTGCTGCCGTGGTCGTCCAGCGGCGGTGAGTAGACGGCCAGCCCCAGCTGGCCCGGCAGCACCGCGAGCAGACCGCCGCCAACACCCGACTTTGCCGGCATCCCCACATCCGATAGCCACGCACCGGCGTCGTCGTACATGCCGCACGTGGCCATCACGGAGAGCACCCGTTCCTCCACGTCCAGTTCCAGCACCTGCTTTCCGGTGAGCGGGTTGGTGCCGCCGTTGGCCAGGGTGGCGGCCATCACGGCCAGATCACGGCAGGTGACCAGCACGGAGCACTGCCGGAAGTAGTCCTCCGCCACCTGGTCCGGCTCCTGCTCAATGACGTCGAAGGAGCGCAGCAGGTGCGCCAGAGCCCGGTTGCGGTACCCGTGCCGCGCCTCAGACTGGAAGGTCCGCTCGCTGACCGACAGGTCACGGCCGGCAAAGGCAGAGTAGTGCTCCAGGATGCGCCGGAAGCCTGTCTTGCCGCCACTGCCCTTGACCAGGGAGGTGGCGGTCAGCGCACCGGCATTGATCATCGCGTTGGCCGGGCGCCCGGTGCCCGGAGCCAGCGAAATCTCGTTGAAGGCGTTGCCGGACGGCTCCACATCCACCTTCCGGTCCACCGCGTCCAGTCCCAGATCGGAGAGCGCGAGTCCGTAGGTGAAGGGCTTGGAAATGGACTGGATGGTGAATTCCTCACCCGAATCGCCGACCTCGTACACGTAGCCGTCCACGGTGGCCAGGCAGATGGCGAACTTGTCCGGGTCCGCGCCCGCCATCGAAGGAATACCGGCATACGGCTTGCCGCCCTTGAGGCCGGACAACTCGGCATGCAGGTTCCGCAAGTAGCTCTGGATAGGGGAGTCCATACGTGCCAGCCTATGGGGTTCGCGCGTGGACAAAGGTCCCGCCGCCCGCGGAGCCGGTCCCTTGGAGGGCCAGCGACGAGCCTGCCTACGGGACTCTGCGGCATCCCGTGGGGCGCCTCACACACTTTCATGCAGCGGCAGCGACCACCAGTGGAGTTGAGGCGGAGGTGGGGCGGTTACATTGGCCTGATGGACGAAGCTCTACCGCCGGCGGCCGCGGACAATCCGCTGTATGCCCTCTTGGCTGCCGGGAATCGGGCCGGAGTGCTGGCCTACGCAGCAGCCATGCCCGACGACGAAAAGCGGCGCCAGAAAGTCTTGGTCCGACGGTTCCGACACGTGGTTTCGGCAGAGCCGACTGACGCGCGGTCGCGGGACGGGTGGTGGCTGGGCCGGCTGACGCCCGAGCACTGGGCCGCAGCGGACATTGCCCACATGGCCTGCATCGGCGCGGAACGGTCCGCCGACCTGTCCTACACCGACCTCAAGGTGGCCCGCGAAGTTCCGCCTGTGCTGTTTCCCGGCCACTTGGATCTGTTCGTCGAGTCCTGGTCGGCCCGCTATCAGCGTCACCCCACAGGTTGGGACCGGAACCGCGGGATCGAAGCGATGTTTGACTGGGTGCGCGACGGCTTGGTGCCGGCTCCAGCGCAACGCGGCGCCATGCTCCTGCTGCTCAGCGTGACCCAGGCCGGGAACATCGACTTTTTGAAGTTTCTGCGGGAGCGGCCGGGATTGGTCGAGGTGACGCTGAAAGAACTCTTCCGTGTTCCCGGAATCAAAGGCGCCAGCGCCATGCAGTTCGACGAGACCAATCCGCGCGAGAGCCGGAAGCTGGCTGTCCTGTTGCCGCAGTTGGTCAAGCTGGGCTATTGGGACGCCGAGTGGGTCCGGAACGGGATTGAACGGGTCCTGGTCAGCGACGAATGGCCGGAGTATCAGAAGCGCTTCTTCAAGCTGCTGCGCAGCAACCTCGCGGACTGACACTGGCGCCCCCTAGGAGCAACATGTAGTGGCGCGCGACGCCGTCCTCCCCCCGGCCGGCGGTGTTGCAGTCCAGATGCATCGTCTACGCTGAGGGAAACGGTGGCAGCGGCGAAAGGCGGCACAGCGATGACTTCCAATCCGCAGGGTACGGGACGGGACGGAGCCGATACCGGGCGCACGGACACCGGCCGATCAGGCACCGGCCGATCAGGCACCGGGCCACTCGGGGGAGCCGGGCACGGTAAATCCGATGCACCGAAATCCGGGACCGGGGGAGCGGGCGGCCAGCGCCCTGAACTGGGGCAGACCCGGCAATCAACGCGGCTGGGAATGATCTGGACATCCGTTGTGGTGGCGCTGCTTCTGCTGGTGCTGCTCATCGTGTTCATCGCGCAGAACCAAGACCAGGTGCTGCTGCGTTATTTCGGTTTTGAGGGGCAGGTCGCTCTGGGGCTGGCGCTTTTCGTTGCCGCAGTCGGCGGAGGTATCGTCGTCGCCGCCTCCGGTGCCGCACGCATCATCCAGTTGCGACACCGCAGCCGGAAAAAGCGCGCGGGCGGTCCTCAGCCGAAGTAGTTCCAGTCAGCAGATGGTGCACAAAGTCTGCCGCCGGCTCTTTACCTTCGGTCACGGGACCAGCACGCCTGACGAGCTGGCGGACCTGCTGACCGGCGCGGGGGTGCATCAGGTGGTGGACGTGCGCCGCTTCCCGGGCAGCCGCAAGCACCCGGAGATGGGCCGCGAGGCGCTCGCCGGGTGGCTTCCCGAAGCCGGCCTGGGATACCGCTGGGAAGAGGGTTTGGGCGGCCGGCGCCGTATTCCGGCCGGCGAGCCTGAGCCGGACAGCTGGTGGCGGGTCGATGCGTTCCGCGCCTATGCCGCGTACACCCGCACTCCTGACTTCGGCGACGGACTGGGACGCCTGCTCGCCGACGCCAACGCAGCAGAGGCGGCGATCATGTGCAGCGAAAGCGTGTGGTGGCGCTGCCACCGCCGGCTCATCTCCGACGTTTTGGTGCTTGTGCACCGCCTTGAGGTGGTGCACCTGCTGCCGGGCGGCAGGAAGTCACTGCACGAGCCGTCGGCGGGGGCCCGGCTCGACGGCGGGCAGGTGTACTGGGACGGTCCGGCGGAATAGCGATTGTCCGGCAGAACAGCGCCAACCGGCCGCGCCGGTGCCAAGCCGCACCGCCGCCGGCCAGGGGATTTAGCGTTTGCGGCCGAACACCAGGGAAGCCAGAGCAGTCGCTGCCGTGACGGTGTAGACCGACGGCCAGGCACCGATCTTCTTGGCCAAGGGGTGTGACAACCCGAAAGCCGCCAGATAGCCGCCGGTGAGCGCTGCCGCCCGTCCGGTGCCGGCATTGCGCTTCCACAGGGCAAAGGCTCCTGCTCCTGCGGCGGCCAGCACGGCACCGGCCAAGGGACGGTTCTTGGTGGCCTGACCGGTCTTGAAACCGCCGAGCAGGCCGGTGCTGGTGAGCAGGGTGGGGAGGACGGAACTCATAACAATCTCCTTGGACGTCGGAACTCCCAGACTATCCCCGCCCCGTATCCAGCGTTTCGCCCAACGGCCCTGCGGGCCCCCATGGCGGCCGGTTCAGTTCGCGTCGGTGGGCCCGGCCGGCAGGAGCTCTGCGATCAGCTGCTGGATGCGGCCCTTGATCTCGTCGCGGATGGGCCGAACTGACTCCACACCCTTGCCGGCCGGGTCCTCCAGCACCCAGTCCTCATAGCGCTTGCCGGGAAAGAACGGGCACTCGTCGCCGCAGCCCATGGTGACCACCACGTCCGCGTCCTTGACGGCTTCGGTGGTGAGGACCTTAGGCAGCTCGGCGGAAATGTCAATGCCCTCTTCCCGCATCGCCTTAACCGCCGCCGGATTAATCCGGTCTGCGGGCTGGGAGCCGGCGGAGCGTACCTCGACGGCGCCTGCGGCCAGGTGCGTCAGGTAGGCGGCGGCCATCTGCGAGCGGCCGGCGTTGTGCACGCAGACGAACAAAACGGAGGGCTTCTTGACGGTTTCGGTAGTCATCTGCCGGGTGCTCCTTCGGAGTGGCCGTCGGGACGGCGGTTCGGGGAAATCGGAAGCGGCACAGCCGGGGACGGTGCGCCGGGCCGTCACTCAGCGGGAAACAGCAACCGGTGACGCCTCGGCAGAGGAGGTGAAATACCGCCGTCGTGCCCAGAGAGCCACGTAAACCAGGGCCACCAGCACCGGAACCTCAATCAAGGGACCAACGACGCCGGCCAGCGCCTGCCCGGAGGCCACCCCGTAGGTGCCGATCGCCACGGCAATGGCCAGTTCAAAGTTGTTGCCGGCGGCGGTGAACGCCAGCGTGGTGGTGCGCTCGTAGCCCAGGTTCAGGAGCTTGCCGACCGCCATGCCGGCGCCGAACACCACCACGAAGTAGATTAAAAGGGGCAGCGCAATGCGGGCCACGTCCAGCGGATTGGAGGTGATCTCGTCGCCCTGCAGCGCGAACAGCAGCACGATGGTGAACAGCAGCCCATACAGCGCCCACGGCCCCAGCTTCGGCAGGAACGTGCCCTCGTACCACTGGCGCCCCTTGGCCTTCTCGCCCAGCGTGCGGGTCAGGAATCCGGCCAGCAGGGGGATGCCGAGGAAGACGAGCACGGAAATCGTAATCGCCCAGAAGGAGAAGTCGGCACTGGTTGTTGGCAGGCCGAGCCAGGACGGCAGCAGTTGCAGGTAGAACCAGCCGAGTGCTCCGAAGGCGACCACCTGAAATACGGAGTTGATCGCCACCAGCACGGCCGCCGCCTCACGGTCGCCGCAGGCCAGGTCGTTCCAGATCATCACCATGGCAATGCAGCGCGCCAGCCCCACGATGATCAGGCCGGTCCGGTATTCGGGCAGGTCCGGCAGGAAAATCCACGCCAGCGCGAACATGAACGCGGGCGCGGCCAGCCAGTTGATCACCAGCGAGGTGACCATCAGTTTCTTGTCGCCGACCACACGATGGGTTTCGTCGTAGCGGACCTTCGCCAGCACCGGATACATCATCACCAACAGCCCGACGGCGATGGGCAGCGACACGTCGGCGATCTGCACGGAATCCAACGCCGGTCCGATGCCGGGGATGACCCGCCCGAGCAGCAGGCCGCAGGCCATGGCCGCGATGATCCACACCGGGAGGAAACGGTCAAGGGTGGACATCCGGGCGGTGACCTGGCTGGTGTCCGGTGTTGCAGCGGGCGTGCTCACGTGCCTCCTCGTGGCGGGACGCGGTGGCGTCGATTGTTACACCGGTGGTGTCGGGATTCGGACCGGTGGGCTGTGACCGGTCCCGGCGGATTGGAACCAACGAAATCGGTGGTTGCCGATCCGAGTATGCGGGCAGATATCGACAAACGTCAATCTCCGGGCATGATGGACGGCATGACGTCCGTTAGCACCGTCGCTCCCGCCCACCCGGTCGGGGACCAGGTAGTGTGCTGCACCCCCAGCGGTGCGCAGCCGATGAGCGCAGACCGGGCCGCCGTCCTGGCGGCCCAGTTCAAGGCCTTGGCTGATCCTCACCGGCTGCGCCTGGTGTCGATGATCTCTGCGAGCGAGGGCTCGGAAGCCTGCGTTTGCGACCTGACCGAGCCGCTGGGACTGGGACAGCCCACGGTCTCGCACCACCTGAAGGTGCTGGTGGATGCCGGAATCCTGCACCGCGAAAAGCGCGGCGTGTGGGCCTACTTCTCGCTGGTTCCGGGCGCGCTCGCCCGTCTCGCCGGTGTTTTGGCCGAGCCTGCCTGACGTCCATGCAGGGCGGGAACCCACGCCACGGGCCACTGGCTCTGAGGTTGCCGCCTAAGGTGCTGCGGGTGCGGAGCCTCTCTCGGTGCCCTGTCCGGCGCCGCGGTACCAGACAGTCAGGTACAGGCGGTGGGCGGTGATGACCAACGCCAGCCACGCGACGCCGAGTGTCCAGGCGACCAGAACGTCGGTGAACCAATGGTGTCCCAGATAGACCCTGCTCAAGCCCATGGCCAGCGCAAACAGGACGGCAGCGCTGGCCGTGAGGATCTTGGACCGCCGTCTGGCCTGGCGCAGGATGAGCAGATAGGCCACCACGCCGGCGATGACGACCGCGTTGAGGGAGTGCCCGCTGGGAAAAGAGGCGGAATATTCATAGGGCGGCACCGCATCCCCCAGGGCCGGACGGGCCCGTCCGATGAACTGCTTGGCCACCACTGTCATCAACAAAGAACCGGCAGCAGCAGTGGTAATCAAAATGGCAGGTGTCCATGACCGTTGGCGGAACGTCAGGAAGGCCAGGGTTGCCACCGCGAGGATCGGCATGCCGATGGGCCCGCCGATGTTCGTGAAGGCAGTGACCGCCGCATTGAACCACGGCGACCTGATGCTCTCGGCCGCATTGAGGACCGGATGATCCAACTCCGCAACGCCGTCTCCTTCGGTCACTGCCTCGTAGATCTCGGACGAGGCGATGGTGAGCAATACGGCGATTACTGCTCCGGCGGCCAGGGTGAGGATCAGCGCGCCGTGCGGGCCCAGAACATTGCTGATCCGATGCATCCACCGCGCAAGCAGCCTGCCCGGCGGCGTGGTCCATCTGGTCTGGTCCCGCCCGCCCACAAAGCGGTCTTCTTCGGGGCCGCGAACCGGCTGCACCGGCTTGTCGGCGGGTTCTTCGTTCATGTCATCGGGCATAAGCGGAGGTGTGTGGCCGGCTCATAACGTCTCGGTTTTGGAGAGCCGCGCTACTGCGCGGCCTTCCGCCGGGCCGAGAGCAGTTTCTTGTGCGTGCCGTCGCAGTAAGGCTTGATGCCTGACCCTCCGCAGCGGCACAAGGCGACGGTTTCCCGACTCCGGGGCACCGCGTCGCCGTCGCCGTCCACGAGGTCAAAATCACCGCGTACTAACAGCGGTCCGTCGGGGCAGACGACGATTTCCGTCGGTTCCTGGCTGGTCATGTGTTTCTCCTATCGTGAGGTTAAGATGGCCCAGCTGCCGCCGCAGCGACGCCGGGCTGCTGGCCGCGCACCGCAGCCGCCGGCCGGAATACGGCACTCCGCCCGCACAGCGCCAGCCGAGGGCGAGCCAGGAGGTCACGGCCCGCTCGAGCACCCAGAGCGGTGCCCACAGCGCAGCCCGGGTGCCGAACACCGCGGCACCACCGGCACGGCGCCGTCCTGCTTCCGCAAGCACTACGGCGATCACTGCCCACGTCCCGTAACCTGCGGGGCGGCGCGACTGCAGCAGCAGGAGGGGGAGCAGCAGCAACTCCGCTGCCAGACGTGCAGGCTGCGATTGTGAATCGTAAGCCTGCCGGATGCGCTGGCCCACGAAGTGCCGGAAGGTCGGCGGCAGGCGTCGGACGTAGATGTCGTCGGCGCGGATCTGGCGTCCCCCTGCGGCCCGGACGGTGCGGATCAGTTCCAGGTTTTCGAACAACACGTCGCCGCGGTACCCCTCGGTCCTCAGCAGCGCCGAGCGGCGGACCGCCAGCGTGCCGGGGTAGTCGGAGGCGAAGGCACGGTTCAGGAGCGACCGGGCAGTGTCCCAGCGGGCGTGCCACGGCTTCGGGTCAAAGTAGTTTTGCGGCCGCACCAGTTCGGCATGCTCCAGCAATTCCGCCACGGCGGCCAGGCTCTCCGGCGCATAGCGGACGTCGTCGTCGGCAATCACTACCCGTTCATGCCGGGCATGGCGGACTCCGGTGAGCACTCCCTGCACTTTCCCGTTCGGCGTGGGTGGCCCGTCCGGGCGGAGATGCTGGACGCGCCCGCTCCAGAGCCGCTGGTGTTCGGTGTAAACAGGAGGCGGCGAGCCGTCCACCACCGTGACGTCCACCCACCCCGGCAGCGAATCCAGGTAGCTGGTCAGTTCGGCGTCACCGCCACCGTCCTGCCACTTGAGCGGCAGGACGTACTCAATCCTCACACCGAGGCACCAGCGGCGACCGGCGCCTCCCGGCCCGGATCCAACGGCTGGCGCAGGGCGGAACGTCCCGAAGTCCAGGCATCCATCTGCCATCCCCCTGCCAACTCGTCGAGGTAGCAAGCGCTTCCGGCGCCGAAGAACACATCTGTCGCCAGGGTGGGATCCTCCGCGATCAGCCCGCCGGCCAAGTCCCGCCCGGCGATCTGTTCGTGCACCGCATCTGCTTCCACATGTTCGTCGAAGTACTCCGTTACATCGCCGTCGAAGCCCAGCCGGCGGAAACCGCGGGCGTATTTGCCGTTCGGAATGGAGGACGTCATTTCGTAAATGGCCAGATGGCCGCAGATCGCTCCGCGCAGTCTGCGCTGCAGCCCGAACAAAGACATGGTGTTCACAGAAGCCAGCGTGATGGCCGGGACAGAGTCCACATAGGCGCCGAAGGAGGGGTCCAGCCCCAGCCCCTGCATCGTGCGCGCGAAGAGTTCGGAGTGCATCCGGCCCGGCTTGCCGCCGCCGTACTCATCCGCCTGGATCTCCACCATCGCCGCTTTGGCCCGTCCGCGGAGCCGGGGGATCGCCCAGGTGTGCGGGTCGGCTTCCTTGAGTTGGTACACCGACCGGAGCGCCAGGAATTCACGGGCCTGCTCCAGTGTGGCCTCGCGGGCCATGAAGGCGGAGAGGCTGGGCCCGCCGTCGTCCGCGGCCAGCTCAAAGAGCCGGTCTGCTACCGCCTGGGCGGTGAGCTTTTCCGGCACCGGTACGGAGACAGCCTCGCGCAACCTGGCTTCGACCCGTTGCTCTATCAGGGCCCGCACGTTCAACAACGGCAGGTTCCATTCCCACCGGTCGTCCACGCCGTCCAGCCCGCCGTAGTGCAGTTCGTAGAGGCAGAACAGGGCCAGCTGCAGATCGTCGTCGTACAGTACGTCCTCTGTCACGGCGAGCGCCTGCTCTGCTGCGGCCTGCAGCTGGGGCAGCGCATCGGCAACGGCATGGTGCTCAAGCGCGGCCAGCAGGGCCTCGCTCACAGGACCCCGGGGATGTGGAAGCTTCACGGCGTCTCCTTCTTCAACCGGCGCACGGCGCGACGGTTCGGTGACTTCAAGTGCATCGTTGCCGCGGCGTTACGTCAAGGGCCCGATCGGCGCCGGACGGGCCTGTGGGGCGCCCGCGCCGGGGGTGCGCCTTGGCTCCACTGCCCAGCAGTGGCAAGGTTGAAGTAGTCCGAACATCTCCCCTGGAAGGACGGAAAAACCATGCCCGAAATTGCAGGCAAAAAGGTCTTGGTGGCCGTGAGCAACCGCGGCGTTGAGCAGGACGAATTGAAGATTCCGGTCGACAGGCTGCGCGCAGCAGGTGTTGACGTCACGATTGCGGCGCCCGAAGCCGGTGACGTGGAAACCCTGGTCGGGGACTGGGAACGCGGTGAAAAAATCCCGGTGGACAAGTCTTTGCCGGATGTTTCCGACGGCGATTACGACCTGCTGGTGCTGCCCGGCGGAACCCTGAACGCAGACCAATTGCGGCTTGACCCGGACGCCCAGGGCATTGTGCGGTCCTTCTCGCAATCCGGCCGGCCGATTGCCGCCATCTGCCACGGCCCGTGGGTCTTGGTGGAAACCGACCGAACCCGCGGCAAGACCCTCACCTCCTACATCTCCCTCAAGGCGGACATCATGAACTCCGGCGGCCGGTGGGACGACGAGCCCGTGGTGGTCGACCGCGAAAACGGCTGGACCCTGGTGACCTCCCGCAATCCGGGAGATTTGGACGAGTTCGTCACGGCAATTGAGGACGTTCTGGCCGAAACCAACTGACCTTTGAACCTCCGACTATGCCTCCGTCAGTGTTCGCTGCGAACCCCGGTTCCGCACCGAACACTGACGAGAAGACAGCCTGTCCTGCCGCCGGCTTCCGGCATCCGTAGCGCACAGCGCAAGTGCGCCCGCAACATCGCGGCTGCCGGCGCGCCCTCCGACCAAGCCGGCGATTGGCAGAACCGCTGACATGGATGCCCGATTGCCGCTCGCGTGGCCCCAGGTCCCGCCGGCCCACGGCAGCGTGGTGCTGCGCCAGTTCCGCAGCGAGGACTCGCATCTGGCAGTGGAGTTGGTCGAGGATCCCTACATTCCGCTGATCAGTTCCGTCCCCACGCCGTGCACCGAGGACGACGCCGTGGAGTGGATCCTGCGGCAGAACGGGCGGTTCACATCCGGAGCGGGGTACTCGTTCGCGGTGGTGGACGCGGAGTCGGACCGGGCGCTGGGGCAGATCGGGCTGTGGTTGACGTATCTGCCCGAGGGCCGGGCCACGGCGGGTTACGTGATGGCCCCGGTGAACCGCGGGCAGGGGCATGCGGCCGACGCCCTGTCTGCGCTGGGCAGCTTCGCGTGGACCATCCCGGAGCTGCACCGGCTGGAGCTCTACATTGAACCGTGGAACAACGCCTCGATCCGCACCGCCGAAGCGGCCGGGTTCAGCCGCGAAGGCCTGCTCCGCAGCTACCAAAGGATCGGCGGTGAACGCCGCGACATGCTGCTTTACGCGGCGCTCCGCCCGGGCACCTCCTGCGCCCGCGGGGTGTAGGGACGGAACCGCCTTTCCCACGTACGTCCACGGCCGTGTTCACCGCACCGGCAAAGCCCTCCACGGCCTGCGCCCTGCCCTCCACGGCTGGCGCCCTGCCCTCCACGGCTGGCGCCCTGCCCTCCACGGGCGACGACGGTGCCCACCCGAGGCGGGCACCGTCGTCGTTGTTGCGGGGTTGGGAGTCTTAGAGGTGGATCTTGACGTCCGCCTTCTTACGCAGATCCGTGACCAGGGCCTGCGTGGCTTGGGTTTCCTTCTGCGCCTGGATCTGCTGTTCCAGACTCGGGCGCATTTCCTTCATCGAGGGAACCTTGGCCTTCTGGCCGGACTGTTGGTTCATCTGTTCCTGCTGCGCCTTGGCCTGCTCGTAGGCGGCCTTCAGTTCCTTCTCGGTGGCCTTGGCATCGCCGGTCTCCTCAGCGATCAGCTTGTCCACCTTCACCTGGGTCTGCATCTCGGCGTTGACTTCGTCCTCGTTCATGCCCTGTTTTTTGATGGCAGCCATAAGCTCGTCGACGCTCTTGAACTGGTTGGAATCCGCCATCTTCTGCAGCGAGGCCTGCACTTCCTTGTCTGAGGCCTTGATGCCGCGGTGGTCGGCTTCCTGAATCAGCAGCTGGGTGCCGACCATGGCTTCGACCGTCTGCTTCTTCAGCGCATCCTGGTCCACCTTTTGGCCCGTCATCTGCGACTGCATGGACATCTGTTGGAACTGGGCTTCGTAGGCGGCGGTGAATTTGTCCTTGGGAATTTTCGTCCCATTGACCTCGGCCACCACATCCGGAATGCCTTCCAGTTCCGGTGTCGGCACGGCGGCCTGCCCATTCGCGCCGGCGCTGGATTCAGCGGACGCTGCCGGACTCGACCCGCTCTCAGCGGGAGCACCGCCGCAGGCAGTCAGGACGGCGATGGAGCCGGCTACCGCCAGGCTCAACAACCATTTCTTCGTCACGCTTTTCTCCCATCTAGGTGCCAAGGTTGCGACACTAGCTTCCGCGCATGTGAACCGGCAGGGCAAAAGCTGGGAGAAACCTTGGCGTGCGGCGCCGGGCATCCCGCCCAGCGGAAGAAGGCCAGTTCCCAGCGCCGGAATGACGGGGTGCCCGGCGCCGGAAGGACGGGGAAGAGGGCGCGCACGGGAGGTTGGGATGCGCACAGAAGGTTGGGACAAGCTTGGTGACGCCCCGGTACTCTGTGTCCATGAAACGCTTCGGGCGATGGATCCTGCCGGCTGTTTTCGCAGCTCTGGCCGTGGCCACGCTGACCTCCAAAGGGCAGGACAATGAATGGCTTTCAGGCTCTGTCTATGCCGCGTTGCTGCTGGCGGGCGCGTGGGTGGTCAGCCCACTCTTTGGCGGCCGGCAGGCGCCGTGGGGTTCGTTCAGAGATCACGACGCCGGCGGCCGGGTGGTCATCTTCTGGCGTCCCGGCTGCATCTATTGCCTGCGGCTGAAGACCATGCTGGGCCGGACCGGCCGCAGCGCCCATTGGGTGAACATTTGGCGGGACCCTGACGGCGCAGCCTTCGTGCGTGCACACAACAACGGGAACGAAACAGTCCCCACCGTGCTGATCGGCGGCGAAGTCCTGACCAACCCGGAACCAGGCATCGTCCGCCGCGCGCTGGCCGGCAGGTGAGATCCGGGCGTCGTGAGGAAGCAGCCCTCAGGCCCGGGTGCTCCTGCATCCGACGAAGTCCTATCCACTGGTAGGGCAGCTGAGTACCATGGTGCCTGCGTTAAGCGCGCCGGTGGATTCGGCATCCGGTGGGACCGGGCACCCGATGGGCCGGGCACTGGGCGCCGTGGCCGGGCGTGCATGGGCGTCCGAGTTTTGATGCTGGCACCGGAGCCCGCCCAACAGGGCGCTGGGTAACCGGGGGAGTGCACCAGGGGGTGGTGGCATGATGCGGATCTTGACCGGTTGTGCCCGTGCCCACGGTTCGACCCAGGAAATCGCCCAGCGTGATAAGGGTGTGCCGGCACATGTTGGCCAAGGGGCCGACCATCTTCCCGTTGGCCGGGTGGACTCGTTCGGCCCGTTTGACTCAGCGGTACTCGCCGTCCACCGAAGGGAGTGGCTTACGGACGCGCGTGTCCGGATTATTTCACGCCAGCCGTAGGCGCAGACCCGGGCACGGTTCCGGCAGGCGCCGCGAAAGGACCGTCATGACCGCCCAACCTGCCCCGCCCTATGCGCCCGCCCCCGGTCCGCCGCCTGCGCGCATGAAACCCCTTCACTGGGTGCTGCTGATACTCGGGGTGCTGTTGACTGTGGCAGGGCTGGCGTTGACCATCGGCGCGGCTGTTCTGCTGGGGGCCAGCGCCGTCCAGGACAACGGCCGCTACCTCACCGGACCAACCGAGCGCTACGAAAGCACAGGGTATGCGCTGATCGGCCCGTCCGTGGTGATCGATCCCGGGACCGCCGGGATGCCTACCATTCCGCCGGTGGGTGACCTGGCCAGCATCCGGGTCCGCGTCACCTCGGTGGTCCCGGATCAGGAAGTTTTCGTGGGCATCGCCAAGGCCTCCGATGCCCAAAGCTATTTGAACGGAGTCGCCCATACTGCCCTTGGCGACGTTTCCTGGTCCGACACCGGGCAGGGGTGGGGGCGCTCGTCGTGGACCGACGACGACGCGCGAACCACGCCGGGGAACAAGGTTCCGGCGCCGCCCGCTCAACAGAACTTTTGGACCGAGTCCGCATCCGGCACCGGCGCACAGGAAATTACCTGGGATTTGCAGCCGGGCCAATGGTCGCTGGTGGTGATGAACGCCGATGCTTCCCGCCCCGTATGGGTTGAGGTGCAGGCAGGAGCCCGCTCGGACCTGCTGGGCCCGGCGGGATCGGGCCTCCTGATCGCGGGCCTGATCGGACAGGTCGTGGGGATCCCCCTGCTGCTGCTGGGGACGGCCGGGCTCGGCCGGGACATCGATTCCGGACGGCCCCGCCCGGGTCAGGGGCCGGGGGCGACGCTGGCCGGCAACGCAGGATGGGGTGCAACAGTTGGAACGGTGTACCCCGTCTCCTTGACAGGGTTCATGGACGGCCGGCTGTCCCGGGGGCTGTGGCTGGTCAAGTGGTTGCTGGCGATCCCGCACTACATCGTTCTGGCCCTGCTCTGGTTCGCCGCATTGGTCACCACCATCGCGGCTGGAATCGTCATTCTGTTCACCGGCCGTTATCCGCGGTCCTGGTTCTGCTACAACGTCGGGGTGCTGCGCTGGTCCTGGCGGGTGGGTTTCTACGCGTACTCAGCGCTGGGCACGGACCGGTATCCGCCTTTCACACTGGCCGCTGCGGACTACCCGGCCGGCCTGGAGGTGGCCTACCCGCAGCGACTCTCGCACTGGCTTGTGCTGGTGAAATGGTGGCTGCTGGCCATTCCGCACCTGCTGGTCGTCGGCATCTTCACCAGCGGCACCGGCGCGGTGTGGGGCCGTCGCTGGGGCGAAGGCACCTTTGCGTCCCCCGCCACCTGGGGCCCCTCGCTGCTGGGGCTGCTGGTGCTCATCACCGCGGTGATCCTGCTCTTCAGCGGCCGATACCGGCAAGAGCTGTTTGTCTTGATCATGGGCATCAACCGCTGGGCCTACCGGTTGGCGGCCTACGTCTTGCTCATGCGCGACGAGTACCCGCCGTTCCGCCTGGACCAAGGCCCCGTGGAGCCCCAGCCCTCAGCTCCGTCCGAGGGGCCGGGGATGCCCGGATCGCCGGGAGAAGGGCCGGGGAACTGGAGGCCTGGGCCGGGGCCGGGGATGCCCGGAGCGCCGGGAGAAGAGTCGGGGAACTGGCAGCCGGAGCAGGGGAATCGCCCGCCCGGCGCGTAGTCCGGGCGTGGGCTAGGGCAGAGGCGTGCGCGACAGTGCTATGGCCAGACCATAAGCCGCTGCCATCAACATCAGCTCCACGGTAGCCAGCTGGACGAATGGCCGGCGCCGCGGGGACAGGGCAGCGGGAGGGGCGGTCTGTGGGACGCCGGCGCTGGAAGCCCTCACGACGCGTCGGGCCATGGCCTGCAGCGTATACCGGCGGTGCAACCAACCGAACACAATGAGCAGTGCGAAGGCAGCCGCTTTGCCCAGCACCAACAGCCCGTAACCGCTGGCCAGGGCCACGGGGCATTCGAGCTGAAGCACCGCGTTGAGCAAGCCGCTGGCCCCTACGGCTAGAGCGCACCACAGCGCGAGCGTGCTGTAGCGGCGTGCGGTCCGTACGACGTCGCCGGGTTCTTGCCGGACCAGCAACGCCACACCTGCCAGGCCGCCTGCCCAAAGGCCTGCGGCCACCACGTGCAGCCAGAGGCTGGCGGTCGCCAGGAAATGGTCCTCACTGCCGGAAGCGTGCCCCGTCATGGGCGGCAAGGCGAGGGCACTGAGCATCAGGATCAGGGCCAGTCCGGTGCCGGTGGCTGTTCGGGAGAGCCATGCGACAAGGGCCGCGGTGATGGTCAGTGCAATCTGCAGCAGCAGCACACGGGAGGGCTTCACGTCCAAGACCAGCTGCATCAGCGTTTGCGGTTCAAGCTCTGCCACCGGCACGCCCAGCACTTCGCTGATGGTCAGCAACACCCTGGCCACCACGAACGGCACGGCAACGGCTGCGGACGCCGCGGCGGCAGCCAGCAGGCCGCGTCCCGCGGGCGACAGCTCCTGACTGCCCGCGGGAAGGGCCAGCAGCGCAACGCAGCTGAAACCGGCGCCCAACACCAAGGCCAAGGTCGCCAGCAGGGTTGCAGCAGGCAGGCCCCACTCGGTCGCGGCACCGGCAGAAGGAAGGCCGGACAGGGACGGCCCCACCGCACCTCCGCCGGCAAGCGCGAGCATCAGCACGCAGGTTCCCACCAGCAGGCAGCCCGCGGCAATCCTCCAGACCGGCAGGCGGCGCAGGCGGGGTGTTTCTGCGCGTAGTGCTGGAGGAAGTTCGCCCGGTTCTGCATCGGGTTGGGCCATTGGTGCAGAATATGTGCCGAGTCTCTCAGGTGTCGAGGGCCCGCCACGCGCGGCCGGGCAGCTCGCGGTAGGCTGTGCTGCGATGGATACCAACGAGATTTTGCTGCAGCGTACCGGCCGCCTGGGACACATTCTGCTGAACCGGCCTAAGGCCATCAATGCCCTGAACGACTCCATGATCAGCACCATCACCACGGCCCTCCGGCAGTGGGCGGAGGACGACGCCGTGGAAACCGTGCTGATCTCCGGTGCCGGAGAGCGGGGCCTGTGTGCGGGCGGAGACATCGTCGCCATTTACCAGCACATGAAGGACGGCGGGGACGAAATCTTCTGGGAAGACGAGTACCGAATGAACTCGCTGATCTCCCGCTACCCCAAACCGGTGGTCGCGTTCATGGACGGGGTAGTGCTCGGCGGCGGCGTCGGAGTGTCCGCGCACGCCTCCCACCGCGTGGTGACCGAGCGGACGAGAATCGGCATGCCGGAAACCCGGATCGGCTTCGTTCCCGACGTCGGGGGCTGCTTCCTCTATTCGAGGGCGCCGGGGGAGCTGGGCACCCATCTGGCGCTCACTGCAGGCACCGGTACGGGAGCGGATGCCATCCTGCTGGGCCTGGCCGACTACTTTGTGGACGGCTCCGAGTTGCCCGCCCTGGCCGCCGCGCTCGCCGAAGCCCCGGTGAAGGAAGCCATGGCGGCCTTTTCCAAAACGGACGTCCCGGCGTCGGAACTGGAAAAGCAGAGGCACTGGATTGATGAGTGCTATGCGTACGACGACGCGGAGAAGATCCTCGCAGCCTTGCAGAACTCGCCGGAACCGGCTGCCCAAGCCGCAGCGGAGGAGATTGCCGCGAAGTCGCCCACCGCGGTGAAGCTGACCCTGGAAGCGCTTCGCCGCGCGGTTAGCATGGAAACCCTCGAGGAAGTTCTGGACCAGGACTACCGGCTGGGAATCCGGCTGGTGGCCGCGCCCGACTTTGCCGAAGGCGTCCGCGCCCAGGTGATCGACAAAGACCGCAACCCCACATGGAACCCGGCCACGCTCGCCGACGTGGACCGCGCCACCGTGGAGTCCTTCTTCGCCGGTCTTGGCGAGGACGAACTGGGGCTGGCCGCATCCGTGCAGGCGCACCCGGAAAGCTAACCGGCGCCAGCTGGAGCCGAAGCAGCGCCGCCGGCCGGGGGAAGCCGAAACGACGCTCGGCGCGGGCCCCGGACACCCGGACCCGCGCCGCAGCCGCGGGGCGCCGGCCGGACGCCGGCCGGACCACCCAGCGGGTGCTATTTTTTGTCGTCCCCGGTCATCCGCTGGCTGAGGTAGACCGGGATCATCGACACGATGATCAGGACCGCGGCGATCACGTTCACTACCGGTGCCTGGTTGGGCCGGGCCATGTTGTTGAAGATCCAGATGGGCAGGGTTTCGGTGCCCGGCGGGGCCGTGAACGTGGTCACCACAATCTCGTCGAAGCTCAGCGCGAAGGCCAGCAGGCCGCCGGCCACGAACGCCGAGCGGAAACCCGGGAACGTGACCTGGAAGAAGGTTTTGACCACGTTGGCGCCCATGTCCATGGCTGCCTCTTCCAAGCCCTTGTTCATCCGGCCCAATCTGGCCTGGACGTTGTTGAACACCATGACGATGCAGAAGGTGGCGTGTCCCACGATTACCGAGAACAAGCCGAGGCCGATGCCCAGCGGTTCCAGCACGGTCTTGAACGTGTTGTTCAGCGCCACGCCGGTGACAATGCCGGGCAGGGCGATGGGCAGCACCACCAGCAGGTTGACCGTGTTCTTCCCGAAAAAGTCGTACCGGGAGAGCGCGAAAGCGATCATGCTGCCCAGCAGCAGCGCAATCACGGTAGCTACTGCGGCTACGCGAAGCGAGGTCCAGAGTGCTTCGCGCACGCCCTCGTTGCGGAAGGCCGCTTCCCACCAGCGGGTGGTGAATTCGGTGATGGGGAACGCGCCGGAGGTGGTGGCGTTGAAGGAGTTGACGATCACCAGCAGCAACGGCAGGTAGATGGCGGCCATCACCAGCCCGGCGAACAGGCGCAGGGTGACCTTGGCGGAGGAGGAGAGTCTCATCGGTCTGTTCCTAAAGCTGCTTGAGGGCGCCGGATTTGCGGGCCAGGAAGAGGTAGAGGACAACCACCACAATGGGCACCGTGCCGAATGCGGCGGCCAGCGGCGGGTTGAGGTTGATGTTGGAGGCGATGACGGTGCCGATCACCTGCGTCTTCCCGCCGACGAACTGGGCGGCAATGTAGTCGC
>NZ_JBNHHB010000051.1:0-34804 GCF_059091905.1 Arthrobacter sp. Dra40 | reverse complement strand
GCATGGTCAGGCCGGGATGATGTTGTTCTCGGGGCCGAAACCGAACTTGGTGATGTTTTCGACGGTGTCTTCGCCGATGACGAGGATGTCGTGTTCGCGGTAGCCGCCGGCACCCGGTTCGCCGTCGGCGACGGTGATCATCGGCTCCATGGAAACGACCATGCCCGGTTCCAGTACGGTGTCGATGTCCTCGCGCAGTTCCAGGCCGGCTTCGCGTCCGTAGTAGTGCGAAAGGACGCCGAAGGAGTGGCCGTACCCGAAGGTGCGGTTCGCGAGGAGCCCATGGCCGATGTAGATCTCGTTCAGCTCGGCGGCGATGTCCTTGCAGACGGCGCCGGGCTTGATCAGTTCCAGCCCGCGGCGGTGGACCTCCACGTTGATGTTCCACAGTTCGAGCGAGCGTTCGTCCGGTTCGCCCAGGAACAGGGTCCGTTCCAGCGCGGTGTAGTAACCGGAGGTCATCGGGAAGCAGTTTAGGGACAGGATGTCCCCGCGCTGCAGCTTGCGGGTGGTGGCCCAGTTGTGCGCTCCGTCGGTGTTGATGCCGGACTGGAACCAGACCCACGTGTCACGGACTTCCCGGTGCGGGAAGGTGCGGGCAATTTCGTGCACCATGGCTTCGGTGCCGATCAGTGCCACTTCGTACTCGCTGATGCCTTCCCGGATGGCGGCCTTGATGGCCTCGCCGCCCAAGTCGCCGATCCGTGCCCCGTGCTTGATGACCTCGATTTCCTCGGCCGACTTGATCATCCGCTGGCGCATCGCGTCCTGGGAGACGTCGAGCAGTTCGGCTCCCTCGAACGCAGCCTGGATGCGCTGGCGGGTCATCAGCGGCAGGGCGTCGTCCTCGACACCGAGGCGGCGTGCGCTGACACCGCGCTGGCGCAGGGCTTCCTGCAGACCGAAGTAGAAGTTGTCGCGCTTCCAGTCCGTGTAGACGATGTTCTCGCCATAGCTGGTGCGCCACGGCATGCCGGCGTCAATGTTGGCGGTGACCGTGACCGAGTCATCTGCGGTGACGACCAAGGCGTAGTTGCGGCCAAACGTCGTGTACAGGAAGTCCGAGTAGTACTTGATGCCGTGATAGCTGGTCAGGATGACCGCGTCGAGCTCCTTGGCGGCCATGATGGCGCGGAGCCCGGTCAGGCGGCGTTCGAACTCTGCATCGGAGAACGTCAGTTGCTGTTTTTCTCCGTTGTGCAGGACCTTCAGGCGCTCGAGTTCGGCAACGCTGTTGGCTGAGCTGGGGGCGATGGTCATGGATACTCCTTAGTGCGTTCGTACATGGGACGTTGTGGGGTGGACACGTAACTGCGGGTCCACGGGCGGCGGCTACGTGGTTGGGGTAGTCGCCCGGTTCTCGGGAGCGGGGGGCGTGTTGGTCGCGGCGGGCTCGACGGTGGGCTCGACGGCGGGCTCGACGGCGTCGACCAAGGCTGTTTCACAGTTCCCGTGGTCCCTGAGGAACTCCTCGTCGGAACTGCTTTGCTTCAGGCCCAGCGGAATGCCGGCGGCTATCCGTGAGCGGAACCGGGGGTAGCCGAGGAGGAAGTAGACGGTGGCGGAAGTCAGCGTGCCGCCCAGCCAGGAGAAGTCGACGCCGCCGACAGCCCGCGCCAGGGGACCCTGCAGGGCGGGGACAGAGCCGTACATGCACATCCAGGTCATGAAGATGCCGGCGAAGAATGCGATGAACGCTGCCGGGTTGAAGGCCTTGAGTTGAGTGTCATTGAGCGAGCGGAACAGGTAGCTGTAGTTCTTGTGGCGGCGCTCAAAGACGTAATAGTGCACGGCCATGATTCCGCCCCAGGTGGCCACCCAGGCTGCGATCGCAATGATCCAGTTGTGCAGCATGTGGGCGAAATCGGTCGCGAACATGAAACCGATAACCGCGACCATCGCCAGGCAGCCCACGAGAATGGACAGCTTCTTGCGCGAGACCTGGATGTCCAGCGCCTGGGTGGCGACGCTGAAGGTGTACATGTTGATGATGTTCGTGGCGATCGGTCCGTGGATGACCAACAGGATGACCGGGATGGCGAAGGTTCCGTAGCTTTCGACGATGAGGTGGCCGGGATCGGCGGTGCCGTTCTTCGTGGCCAGGCTCGCCCCCAGGACACCGAGCCAGACGACCGGAAGGAACTGGCCCAGGACGCTGACCATGTAGAGCTTGGACGGCTTGATCTTCTTGCTGACGAAGCGGGAGTAGTCGGGTGCGTAGGTGAACCAGCCGATGCCCCAGCCGATGCCGATCGCGGTCATGATGGAGGACATCGCTGCGATGCGCGGCATTCCGGTGAGCACTTCGCCGACCGGGCCCTGGTAGGTCCAGTCGATATCGAGCTGGGTCCAGGCCACGATGGACATGGCGATCAGCACCAGCACCGTCGGCGGCATCGTGATGCGCTCGAAGCGGGAGATGGCTCGGTAACCGCGGTAGCAAATGGCCACCTGGATGCCCATGATCACGGCTGCTGTGCCGATCCGCCAACCCATGTTCGTGAGATTGGGGTCGACCCAGCCGATCATTCCGAACAGGGCCATGATGAGGTCCAGGATCACCCAGGTGTTGACGGCGGACCAGCCAATGGCGATCACGGCCTGGATTGCCGCCGGCAGGTACGCCCCGCGGCGTCCGAACGCCCCGCGCGCCAGCAGCATGCCGGTGGCCCCGGTGCGCTGGCCCAGAAGGACGAAGAAGCCGAATCCGAGCATGCCGATGACATTTCCGGCGATCAGGACGGTCAGCGTGTCCGCCAGGCCAAGGCCAAGATGGATGCCCAAGGCGCCGAGAATCCAGTTGATGGGCGCGACGTTGGCGCCCGCCCAAATCCAGAACTGGCCCGAAAGCTTGGTGGTGCGGGCCGATTCGGGGACCGGCTGCAGAATGTCTTCTACGTGTTGGGTGCTTTGTTCGGACTTCGTGGCGGATCTCTGGCTCATGGCGGTCTCCTGACTGTTGGGACGCTAGGCGGAGCAGGACTCCAACCAGAGTAGGGGTGATGCAGCTCACAGAGTATATTCGGATAGTAACCACTTGGTCCGCCAAGGGGTGACACTCCGTCACCTGCTTGGGGGTCGGAGCGCACAAGGGATGGGGTTTTCATGGTCGTGATGCTGTCGGATGTACTGGAGCTTGAGCTGATGCAGCGCGCCAGTCCCTTGGTCCGAGCCGGCAAGAACCTGATTCCGACCGGCAAGGTGCGATGGGTTCACTCGAGCGAAGTGCTCGAGATCGCTCCGTTGCTGCGTGGCCAGGAACTGCTGCTCAGCGGTGGCGACGCCCTGTTCAACCTCAAGCCCGCAGCTCAACAGGAATATGTTCGCAGCCTGGCGGCCCGGCACGTGACCGCCTTGGCGATCCAAACCGCAGGCTCCGGCCGCTCGCTGTCCGCCGAATTGGTCCAGGCGGCCGAGGAGGCAGGCCTGCCGTTGATTGAGCTGCGTCGCGTGGTTCCGTTCGTGGAAATAGCGGAAGAGGTCAACCGGCAAGTCGTGTCTGAACACGTCACGGCCCTGCAGACCGCTGATTCCATTTCGCAGCGCTTGGCTGAACACCTGGCGTCGTCCGGACCTGCGCTGAGCCCGTTGATCGATATTGTTTCCCAGGCGCTGCGCATCGAGGCGGCGCTGCTGGATCCCAACGGGTCCGTTCTGGAGTTCGCCGGCGGGTTTCCTCCGGATTCCACCTCGGTGAATGTGGAATCGGACATCTTCGTGGGCAGCCTGGTGTCTGCCCGGCTGCGGCTTCAAAGCCGGCGGGACGTTACTCCGGAGTTGTTGAAGACGGTAGGAGAGCGGATCAGCAGCATTCTGGCCCTGGCCGTGTCCCAGCAGCACCGGCCGACGGCGCAGCAAATCGCCCACACCGCCCTGATGCGGGCTGTCGTCAGTGGTGCCGCCGCCTCACAGATCCACGAGCTGTGCACCGCCGCGGGTATGTCGACGGTTCAGCCGGCCTTCGTGATGGTATTCCGCCGGATTGGGCTGAGCAGCGTGCGCGGAGTGGCAGAGCGGATCCTCACGAGCAGGTGTCCCGACGCCCGGACCTATCTGGATGGCGACAGTCTGTGCGCCCTGGTCCAGCTCAGCATCAGCGGGACGCGGCAGGAGCGGCGGGAGATTCTGGAAGGGCTGCGTGCCGACTTCCGAGGGTTGGCGGTGGCGGGCGCCATTGGGCCTACGGTGGCCACGCCATTGCACGCCCATTCGTCCCTGATCGAAGCCAGGCTGACCCAGTCGGTCGGAGCTCCGGGCGACCTGGAGAGCAACATCCGCGACTGCGAGGACTTCGTCCTCGAACGGCTGGCGGCCCGTGAGCTCGCCGGACCCGTGGTCGGACGCATCACCCAGGAACTGCTCGGCGAGCTGCTGGACTATGACCGCAGGCGGGGAACTCGGCTGCTCGATACCCTCGACGTCTGGCTTATCAGCGGATGCAATTCCGCCGAGACTGCGCGGATTCTCTTTGTGGAACGACAGACACTGCACAAGCGGCTGCGGAAGATTTTCGATCTGTTGGGCGGCGACCCACGGGGCACGGCGAAAATGTCGGGACTCAACCTGGCCGTCCGCTTGGCCAAGAACCCCTCGCCTGCCGAACTCGGCAGCTGACCCGACGGCGGGGTTGTAGCCCCGGTTGGGCGCCTCCACCAAGGCCCGGCACTTGGGCGCTACAGGATGTGCGCGGAGATAGCTGTGGCGGCCGGAGCACGAGGCGAATCTTGCCGCGGATGAGCTAGCCGAAGCGGGCACCGGGGATAGTTGGTGCCGGCATGCCTGCGGCGTCGTAGGAGCTGACCGGGGCACGTGCGGGGAGGCGCAACTCTTGCGAGCTGCGCCTCCCCGGATGCAACCTCGGCGATGCCTGCAGCGCAGCCCGTGCACCAATGGGCGGCGGACTGCGCTAACGCTGCGGAGGCATCGTTAGAGTGACTGGCGCCGAACTAGCCGTGTGCCGGTCTTGACCAGCATCAGGACCAACAGCACGATGCCGACGTAGCCGTTGATAACGTACACGATATTGACCATCTGGGAGAACGGCAGGACCAGGCCGATCACGGTCCCGATGGCGGCGAGTGCGAGCGTCAGGTATTTGAAGCGGGCCGTCTTGTCCGCAAAGAAGCGCGACGAGACCGTCCACAACAACGGGACCGCCGTCGTGTAAATGCCCGCGAGGATCATCAGCGAAATCCCGGAGGCGAGCAGCGGGCCAGCATCGCTCGCCAAAACGAGCATCGGAATCTCGGTCCCGCCGACCCGCGTGATGTTCGCAAGCAGGCCCAGGCCAACGATAATGCAGGCCGCAGAGAAGGCGATTGCCCCGACCAGACCGCCGGAGGCGGCTTCCCGGCGGCTGCGCGCCGTCTTGCCGAGCGCGGTGAGGAAAGCGGCCAGCCAGAGCATGCAGAAGCCGACGTAGGACAGGCCGGACATGAACCAGTTTGTCGACGCCTGCGTTAGGTCCAGTTCGGGCAGCAGCGCATTGCCTTCGGCGATACCTCCCGGGTTCTGGACAATCCCGAGGATGCCGAGCGCAATCGCGATGACGACGATGAGGGGGCCGATTTTGCCAATGACGTCGACCAGGCTTTTGAGGCCAAACCACACACTGATGCCTACGGCCACGGCCAGTCCGACTCCGCCGATGTATTTGGACAGGTTGTAATGCTCTTCGAAGACAGCACCTGCGCCGGAGACCATCACCGTGAAGCTTAAGAAGACGAAAAGGATTGAGAAGAAGTCGAAAAACGTTCCCAGATGCTTGCCGCAGTAGTAATGGAAAATCAACGAGGGTCGCTCAAACTTCTTCGCCTGGCCGACGGAGAAGAACTCGACGGCGACATAGGTCATGAGGACAAGGACCAGGATTCCGGTGCCAAAGATTCCCCAATAGCCGTAGGACGTGAAGTACTGCAGGATTTCCTGGCCGGTCGCGAATCCGGAGCCGATCAAAAAGGCCACGATTGCCCCGGCGTAGGTGAGGACGCGCAGCAGACTCGTTTTCTCCACAGTGTCCAGGTGCGCTGTGGTCTGCGATGTTTGTGTCAAGGTTCCCCCGGGTCTGATATATGAGTTTGTCCGGGAACAATATGTCAGCGGTGTGACGCAGTCAACAGTTTTTTGGAACTCCCCGGAATATTGCCGAGGCCCGTTTCCACAAAGGGCCGGCACTCGGGCGCTAAAGGACCGCGCGGATGGTCTTTTCGAAGCTGGTGATGTGGGCAAGGGCGAGGTTGCCCGCCCGGTCCGCATCGCCGTCGACAATTGAGTCCAGCAGTTCCGCGTGTTCGGCGATATGGCCGGACACCGTGGGGACTTTGTCCAGGACGAGGCACCAGATGCGGGTCGCGAGGTTGTCCAGGCGGATCAACGTGTCCTCGAGGTGCGGGTTTCCGGCCGCGGCATAGATCGCGCGGTGCACGCTGAGGTCGTAGCGCATCAGGTCGTGCTTGTCGGGTCGGTCGTCGTCGAGCTTCTCGATGTCCCGCGCCAGCTCCGACAGTTCTGCGCGTGTTGCCTGGCTGGCGGACTCTGCGGCCTTGCGGGCGGCAAGGGGTTCCAGTACCCGCCGCATCTCGGAGACCGCCGCGAGTTCGGTGATATCCACGATCGTGGCGAAGGTGCCCCGGCGGGGGTACGACATGACCAGGTGGTCGATTTCCAGCTTCTTCAGCGCTTCGCGGACCGGCGTGCGGCCAAAGCCGAGCTCGGCGGCGAGTTGTCCGTCGTTGATCGGGGCCCCGGGGCGGATGTCCAACATGATGAGCTTGTCCCGCAGCGCCCGGTAAGCCTGCTCGGCCAGTGACAGGTGCTCGGCGCCGGCCTCGGTTTCGGCAGTCATGCTCATGGTGCTCCCTTGCTGGTGTGAGGGCCTGATTCCTGGTTCCGCGCCGCATTTCACTCTCGGTTGGAACCTATTGACTCGCTGTGATCCCCATCATACTATTGCAACCAGTTCTGATATATCAGTCACACATTAGTAGTGGCGGATCAAGTTCTTCGAAGGAGAAGTCGGATGGTGAACACCCTCTCTGCCACCTTGGCGGCAGCGGATCCCGAAGTCGCCCAGGCCATTGGCAACGAACTGTTACGCCAGCAGTCCACGCTGGAAATGATTGCGTCGGAAAACTTCGCGCCGGTGGCCGTCATGGAAGCCCAAGGCTCGGTGCTGACCAACAAGTACGCCGAGGGCTACCCGGGACGGCGCTACTACGGTGGCTGCGAACACGTGGACGTCATTGAACAATTGGCCATCGACCGGGTCAAGGATCTTTTCGGCGCCGCAGCGGCCAACGTCCAGCCACACTCCGGCGCGCAGGCCAATGCGGCGGCGATGTTCGCGTTGCTGAACCCGGGAGACACCATCCTGGGCCTGGACCTTGCCCACGGCGGGCACCTGACCCACGGCATGAAGATCAATTTTTCCGGCAGGCTCTACAACGTCGTCTCCTACGGGGTCTCCGAGACCGATCACACGATCGACATGGCAGAGGTGGAGCGGCTCGCCGTCGAGCATGAGCCGAAGCTGATCGTGGCCGGCTGGTCCGCCTACACCCGCCAGCTGGACTTCGCGGAGTTCCGCCGCATCGCGGACAGGGTGGGCGCCTACCTGATGGTGGACATGGCGCACTTCGCCGGACTCGTCGCCGCCGGCCTGCACCCGAATCCGGTGCCGTACGCCGACGTCGTCACTACCACCACGCACAAGACGCTGGGCGGGCCGCGCGGGGGAGTGATCCTCTCCACGCAGGAGCTGGCCAAGAAGATCAACTCCGCGGTGTTCCCCGGTCAGCAGGGCGGCCCGCTGGAGCATGTGGTGGCCGCCAAGGCGGTCGCCTTCAAGCTTGCCGCCTCCGGTGAGTTCGCCGACCGGCAGCAGCGGACGCTGGAGGGAGCCCAACTGCTGGCGCAGCGGCTGCTGGCCGACGACGTTGCAGCTGCCGGCATCAGCCTGGTCAGCGGCGGCACGGACGTGCACCTGGTCCTGGTGGACCTGCGCAACTCTGACCTGGACGGCCAGCAGGCCGAGGACCGGCTGCACTCCATCGGCATCACGGTGAACCGCAATGCCGTGCCCTTCGATCCGCGCCCGCCCATGGTTTCTTCCGGCCTGCGGATTGGAACCCCGGCGCTGGCCACCCGCGGCTTCGGCGCCGACGAATTTGCCGAGGTGGCTGACATTATTGCCGCCGCGCTGATCCGTGAACCAGCCGCGGAACTGCTCACCGAACTGCGCGGCCGCGTGGCCGTGCTGGCGGAGAAGTTCCCGCTGTACCCCACCCTGAACGCCGAGCCGAACGGAGCCGAATAATGGCCGATCTGCTGCCCGAGCACCCGGACTTCCTCTGGCGGAATCCCGACCCGAAATCCTCTTACGACGCCGTGATCGTCGGAGGCGGCGGCCACGGCCTGGCCACCGCCTACTACCTGGCCAAGAACCACGGCATGACCAACATCGCGGTGCTGGAGCGCGGGTGGCTGGCCGGCGGCAACATGGCCCGCAACACCACGATCATCCGCTCCAACTACCTGTGGGACGAGAGCGCGGGAATCTACGAGCACTCGCTCAAACTCTGGGAGCAGCTGCCGGAGGAACTCGACTACGATTTCCTCTTCTCCCAGCGCGGCGTGATGAACCTGGCACACACCCTGCAGGACGTGCGCGAGAGCATCCGCCGGGTGAACGCCAACCAGCTCAACGGCGTGGACGCCGAATGGATCACCCCGGACCAGGTGAAGGAACTCTGCCCGATCATCAACACCGGGGACAACATCCGCTACCCGGTGATGGGGGCGACCTACCAGCCCCGCGCCGGCATCGCCAAGCACGACCACGTGGCCTGGGCCTTCGCCCGCAAGTGCGACGAGATGGGCGTGGACATTATCCAGAACTGCGAGGTCACGGGCTTCCTCAAGGACGGCGACCGGGTTGTCGGCGTCGAAACCAGCCGCGGCCGGATTAACGCCGGCAAGGTCGGCCTGGCCGGTGCAGGACACAGCTCGGTGCTGGCCGAACTGGCCGGCTTCGAGCTGCCGATCCAGTCCCACCCGCTGCAGGCGCTGGTCTCCGAGCTGCACGAGCCGGTCCACCCCACGGTGGTCATGTCCAACCACGTCCACGTCTACGTCTCCCAGGCGCACAAGGGCGAACTGGTGATGGGCGCGGGCATCGACACCTACAACGGCTACGGCCAGCGCGGCGCCTTCCACGTCATCGAGGAACAGATGGCGGCCGCCGTCGAACTCTTCCCGATCTTCGCCCGCGCCCATGTGCTGCGGACCTGGGGCGGCATCGTCGACACCACCATGGATGCCTCGCCGATCGTGTCCAAGACGCCAATCGACCAGCTCTACGTGAACTGCGGCTGGGGAACCGGCGGCTTCAAGGGAACGCCCGGCGCCGGATACACCTTCGCCCACACCATCGCCACAGATGAACCGCACCCGCTGAACGCACCCTTTGCCCTGGACCGGTTCGAGACCGGGCACCTCATCGACGAACACGGCGCCGCCGCCGTGGCCCACTAGGAAGGAAGACCGCGATGCTTCTGATCGAATGCCCCTGGTGCGGGCCGCGCGACGAGACCGAATACCACTACGGCGGCCAGGCACACGTGGCCTACCCGGAAGACCCGAACCAACTGAGCGACGCGGAATGGGCCAGGTTCCTCTTTTACCGCGCCAACCCGAAGGGCCTCTTCGCCGAACGCTGGGTGCACAGCACCGGCTGCCGGCGCTGGTTCAACGCGGTGCGCGACACCGTCAGCTATGAATTCAAGGCCGTGTACAAGCCCGGGGAGAAACCACCGATCGACGTCGGAGGCCTCGCAGGTGCCAAGGCCCAGCCAGCCGAAGGAGGAGCGAAATGACCGCCCCCAGCAACCTCGCCAACCAGTCCCAGCGGCTTGCCGCACCCGACGCCGCTGCCCGGATCGACCGGAACAAGCCGCTGAACTTCACGCTCGACGGCGAACCGTACACGGGCTACGCCGGGGACACCCTGGCCTCCGCGCTGCTCGCGGCCGGCAAGGCCACAGTGGGCAACTCGCTGTATCTGGGCCGTCCGCGAGGCATTATGTCAGCCGGCGTGGAAGAGCCCAACGCCCTGGTCAAGGTCAGTGCCCGCTACGCCGGGCACGTTGACGAGTCCATGCTGCCGGCGACGGCCCTGGAGCTGACGGACGGCATGGACGCCAAGCTGCTCAGCGGCCTGGGCCAGCTGGATCCCCGGACCGACGAGGCCGTCTATGACCGCAAGTACGTGCACACCGATGTGTTGGTGGTCGGCGCCGGACCGGCCGGCCTGGCCGCCGCCCGCGAAGCAGCCAGGAGCGGCGCGCGCGTGATCCTGATGGACGAGCAGCCCGAGGCCGGCGGCTCGCTGCTGTCGGGCCGCGGCGAGACCATCGACGGCCTGCCCGCCCAGGAGTGGGTGGCCCGGACCGTCGCGGAGTTGTCCGCCGCCGAAGAGCTCACCTACCTGCCCCGTACCACGGTGTTCGGCAGCTACGACAGCAACTTCATGGTGGCCGTCCAGCGCCGCACCGACCACCTGGCCGGTGAACTGGGAGCCGGTGTCTCCCGCGAGCGCATCTGGCACGTCCGCGCCAAGCAAGTGCTGCTCGCCACCGGCGCGCACGAACGTCCCATCGTCTTCGCGAACAATGACCGGCCCGGCATCATGCTGGCCTCCGCCGTCCGCAGCTACCTCAACCGGTACGCAGTGGCCGCCGGCAACCAGGTGGTCATCGCCACCAACAACGACTCGGCTTACAAGCTGGTCGCCGACCTGTCCGCGGCGGGCATCAAGGTCGCCGCCGTGGTGGAGGCGCGGACCGGGATCAGCGCCGACGCCGCGGAAACCGTGCGCACGGCCGGCACCCGAGTGATCAGCGGCAGTGCCGTGGTGGACACGGAAGGCAAGAACGACGGCGGAAGGGTCAGCGCCGTCGTCGTCAGCAGTTTGGATGCCGAAGGGCAGCTGACCGGGGAACCGGAAACGATCGACGCTGACCTGCTGGCGGTCTCCGGCGGCTGGAATCCGGTGGTGCACCTGCACAGCCAGCGCGAGCGCCGCCTGGCCTGGAACGACGAGCTGGCGGCCTTCGTGCCCGGCCACGCGGTCAAGGACCAGCAGACCGCCGGCGCCTGCAACGGCACCATGGATCTGGCCGGCAGCCTGCAGGAAGGTGCCGCCGCCGGCGCCGCAGCGGCCGACCGCGCCGGCTTCAGCGTAGACCCGCAGATCCCCGCTGCCGCCGCCGAAATATTCTCCCCGATCCGGCCCCTGTGGCTGGTACCTGCACCCGACGGCGAAGCCGCCGGGTGGAAGAACCACTTCGTGGACTTCCAGCGTGACCAGACGGTCGCTGACGTGCTGCGTTCGACCGGGGCCGGCATGCGCAGCGTGGAGCATGTGAAGCGCTACACCTCGATCAGCACCGCCAACGACCAAGGCAAGACCTCCGGCGTCAACGCCATCGGCGTCATTGCCGCGGCGCTGAACAATCCCGACGTCGGAAGCATCGGCACCACCGCCTACCGCGCCCCCTACACGCCGGTGGCGTTCGCCGCCCTGGCCGGCCGGCAGCGCGGGGAGCTCTTCGATCCGGCGCGGCTGACCTCGATCCACCCGTGGCACGTCGCCCACGGCGCCCTGTTCGAGGACGTCGGACAGTGGAAGCGGCCCTGGTACTTCCCGCAGCCGGGCGAGGACATGGACGCCGCGGTCCTGCGCGAATGCGCCGCCGTCCGCGAATCCGTCGGCTTCATGGATGCGACCACCCTGGGCAAGATCGAGATCCGCGGCAAGGACGCCGGCGAGTTCCTGAACCGGATGTACACCAACGCATTCAAGAAACTGAAGCCGGGCCTGGCCCGCTACGGACTGATGTGCACCCCGGACGGCATGATTTTCGACGACGGCGTGACGCTGCGCCTGGACGAAGACCGCTACTTCATGACGACCACCACCGGCGGTGCGGCCAAGGTGCTGGACTGGCTGGAGGAGTGGCTGCAGACCGAATGGCCGGAGCTGGACGTCGTGTGCAACTCGGTCACGGAGCAGTACACCACCGTCGCCGTCGTGGGTCCCAAGTCCCGCGCGGTTATCGCCAAGCTGGCGCCCGAGCTGGACCTGGACAACGATGCTTTCCCGTTCATGGCGTTCAAGGAAACCACGCTCGCCTCCGGGATCCCGGCGCGAGTCTGCCGGATTTCGTTTTCCGGCGAGCTGGCATTCGAGATCAATGTGTCCTCTTGGTACGGCCTGAAGGTCTGGGAAGACGTGGCCGAGGCCGGCGCGGAGTTCAACATCACCCCGTACGGCACCGAGACCATGCACGTGCTGCGCGCCGAGAAGGGCTTCATCATCGTCGGCCAGGACACTGACGGCACGGTCACCCCGCAGGACGCCGGGATGGAATGGGTGGTGTCCAAGGCCAAGGACTTCGTGGGCAAGCGCTCCTACACCCGCGCCGACAACCTGCGCGAGGACCGCAAGCAGTTGGTCGGGGTCCTGCCGGTGGACAAGTCGTTCCGCCTGCCCGAGGGCGCCCAGCTGGTCAACCAGGGCACCCGCATCGCGCCGGCCGAGGCACCGGTGCCGATGGAGGGGCACGTGACCTCCAGCTACCACAGCGCCGCGTTGGGCCGCAGCTTCGGCCTCGCCCTGATCAGGAACGGCCGCAACCGCATCGGCGAGACACTGCAGGCGCCCATCAACGGGCGCTTGGTGGACGTCGTCATCGCAGAACCCGTACTTTACGACCCCGAAGGGAGCCGTCGTGATGGCTGAACAGGTCATGACCGATATTGCAGCACTGCGCCGCAGCCCGCTGGAGCACTTGGCCGAGGCAATCCGCCAGGGCGCCGTCACCGGCGAACGTGGCGTCAGCCTGCGTGAAATCCCGTTCCTGAACATGGTGGGCCTGCGGGCCGAACCGGGAACGGCGGGCGCCAAGGCGCTGGAAGCCGCCGCCGGGCTCCCGCTGCCGGCCGGCCATGGCGAGGTCGCCGGCAGCGCCGACTCGACCGCCATCCTGTGGCTGGGGCCGGACGAGTTCCTGCTGGTCGGGCCCGAAGGCACGGACGCCACGGCGGACCTGACCGCTGCCCTCGGCAGTGAGCCAGGCGCCGTCGTCGATGTGTCCGCCAACCGCACCACGCTGGAATTGTCGGGGCCATCGGCACGGGCCGTGCTGGAGAAGGGGTGCCACGTTGACCTGCATCCGCGGGCTTTTGCACCCGGTACCGCGGTGCTGACCCAGCTTGGCCCGGTGCCGGTGCTGCTGTGGCAGACCGCGGAGCAGGACGGCGGCCAGGTCTACCGGATCATGCCGCGCGCCTCGTTCGCGGATTACACCGCCCGCTGGCTGCTGGATGCCATGACGGAGTTCGCCTCGCCCGAGGTCGATTGAAATGGCACTGAGCGCGCTGGACCTGTTCTCGATCGGCATTGGACCGTCCTCGTCGCACACGGTGGGTCCCATGCGGGCCGCCCGTCAGTTCGCCGAGTCGCTGGCGGCCGACGGGCTGCTGGGTGCGGTGGTTCGGGTGAAATCGGAGCTGTTCGGCTCGCTCGGTGCCACCGGGGCCGGCCATGGATCGGACAAGGCAGTGATCCTGGGCCTGCAGGCCGAGGAGCCGGAGACGGTTGACCCGGATGCCGCGGATGCTCAGGTGGAGGAGGCGGTGGCCGGACGGAAGCTGCGCCTGGCGGGCACGCATTTGGTGGAGTTCGACCGGGCGGCCGACGTGGTCCTGCACCGCCGCCGCTCGCTGCCGGCGCACCCCAACGGCATGACCTTCACAGCGTACGACGCCGGTGGCTCACCGCTGCGTGAATCCTCCTATTACTCTGTGGGCGGCGGATTCGTTGTGGCGGCCGAAGACGCCGCCGGTGCAGGGAGTGCAGCCGCGGCCGCGGAGCGGCTGCCGTACCCCTTTTCCACTGCTGCTGAGCTGCTGTCCCGCTGTCGGGAAGCCGGAACGTCGATTGCCGGCATAATGCTGGCCAACGAGCTCACCTGGCGGAGCGAAGCGGAGCTGCGGGCAAACCTGTTGCGCATCTGGGACGTGATGCAGGAGTGCGTGGAAAACGGCTGTACCCGCACCGAGGAGAGGCTGCCCGGGTCGCTGTTGGTCCGCCGTCGTGCGCCGGGACTGCGGCGGAGGCTGCGTGCCGCCGAGGCGGAGCGTGTTGAGTCAAACACCCCGAACGCCGACCCGCTGTGGGCGATGGAGTGGGTGAACCTGTACGCGCTGGCGGTCAACGAGGAAAACGCGTCCGGCGGGCGGATTGTCACGGCGCCCACCAACGGCGCGGCCGGAATCCTGCCCGCAGTGCTGCACTACTACACGAGGTTTGTGCCCGGCGCGGATGACGACGCGGTGGTGGATTTCCTGCTGACCGCCGCAGCCATCGGCATCCTGTTCAAGACCAACGCCTCGATTTCCGGGGCCGAGGTCGGGTGCCAGGGCGAGGTGGGGTCGGCCTGTTCAATGGCCGCCGGTGCACTGTGCGCGGTGCTCGGCGGGACCCCGGAGCAGGTGGAAAACGCCGCCGAGGTCGGAATCGAGCACAACCTGGGCCTAACCTGCGATCCGGTGGGCGGCCTGGTGCAGATACCCTGCATCGAACGCAACGCCATCGCCAGCGTCAAGGCGATCAACGCCGCGCGGCTGGCGCTGGCCGGCGACGGCGACCACCGCGTGTCCCTGGACATGGCCATCAAGACCATGCGCGATACCGGGGCGGACATGATGTCCAAATACAAGGAGACGTCCCGCGGCGGGCTGGCCGTCAACGTCGTCGCATGCTGAACCGCGGATACAACGACTTCCTTCCGGCGGCAGTCCGGACTGCCATGACACAACGCCAGACTGAAACGGGGTAGCAACATGCCGAACCACCAAGAACACATCCTGACCCTTGACTGCCCCGAGCGGCTGGGCATTGTCCATGCAGTCTCCGGATTCCTGGTCGAGCATGGCCAGAGCATCCAGGAACTCAAGCAGTTCGACAACCGGCGGGACGGGCATTTTTTCATGCGCACCGACTTTGCCGGGGAGGACGGCGAGGCCACATCCACCGAGCAGCTGCGCGAGGCCTTTGCGCCGCTGGCCGAGCGGTACGGCATGGCATGGCAGCTGGAGCCCAAGGGCCGCAGGCGGCGGGTGCTGGTGATGGTGTCCAAGTTCGGACATTGCCTCAACGACCTGCTCTTCCGTTCCCGCATGGGGGAGCTGCCGGTGGAGATCGTCGCTGTGGTCTCCAACCACCTGGACCACAAGGGGCTGGTGGAATGGCATGAAATTCCGTACTACCACGTGCCCGTCACGCCGGAAACGAAACCAGCCGCCGAAGCCGAGCTGCTGCAACTGATCGACGCCTACAACGTGGAGCTGGTAGTGCTGGCCCGCTATATGCAGGTCCTCAGCGACCACCTGAGTCGGGAGCTGACCGGCCGCACCATCAACATCCACCACTCCTTCCTACCCAGTTTCAAGGGCGCCAAGCCTTATCACCAGGCGTACGACAAAGGCGTGAAGACCGTGGGCGCCACAGCTCACTACGTCAACGCCGAGCTGGACGAAGGCCCGATTATCGCCCAGCAAACGGTGGAGGTCGACCACACCTTCGGCCCCGAGGACCTGGTCGCTGCCGGCCGCGACACCGAGTGCAGGGCCCTGACGAACGCGGTCAAGTGGCATTGCGAAGGCCGGGTGATCCTGCACGGCAACCGCACGGTGGTGCTGCGGTAGTCCGCGAGGGGGATGGGTGACGATCGGCTCCGACGAGCTGCGAAATCCCTCCGCGATGTGACGTTCGTTAATCTTTTGCAGGAGTGCAAGTTTGCACTTGTGTAAGCACCCGGCCGCTGGCACACTGGTTCGGTGAGTCAACCAAATTCCCTGCGCGAGCGCAAGCGTGCCGAGTGCTGGTCTGCGCTGCACGACGCCGCGGCGGAAGCGGCGCTGGAGGACGGCATCGAGAGCGTCACGGTCGATGCCGTCGCGCTGTCCGCCGGGGTTTCCCCGCGCACGTTCTTCAATTACTTCCCGTGCAAGGAAGACGCGGTGCTGGGCCTGCGGGAACCGGTGCTTGATGAAGCCATGCTGGCTGAGTTCGACGTCCGGGCCAACCTGCTGGACGAGGTGGGGAAACTGATGCTGGCGGTCATGCGCTCCATCCAAGGCGGAGACGACGCTACCCGGCACCAGATCCTGCACAAGTACCCGCACCTGCTGCACCGCCGCGTCCAGTACGTGGTCAAGGTGGAGCAGCTGGTCACCGCTGCCGTCGCCGAACTGCTCGCGGGCTCCGACCGGCTGGCGGACGCTGAACGGATTTTGGCCTCACACCCGGTCGGCGGGCAGTACACCGCTGATGACGCTGCCCGCATGCTCGTCCTGACGGCAGGGGCCGCACTGCGCTTTGCCATGCAAAAGACCATGTCCCAACCCACCCTGGAATCGCAGACCGAGGCGCTCGAGCACAGCTTGACCCTGCTGCGTACAGTCCTGAAGGAATCTGAATGAAGAACGAGAGCCAACAGGCGCAACAGCGTCCCACGGCATCCAAGCCGGCGCACCATGGCCACAGCCATGGAAACCTGCTGTTGGTATTCGCTGCGCTGATGATGGCCATGTTGCTGGCCGCCCTGAACCAGACCATTCTGGCGACCGCACTGCCCACCATCGTGGGCGAACTCAACGGCGCCAACCTGATGCTGTGGGTGATCACCGCCTACATTCTGGCTGCCACGGTCATGATGCCCATCTACGGCAAGCTGGGCGACCAGATCGGCCGCAAGTATCTGCTGGTCGGTGCGATCGTCGTGTTCCTGATCGGCTCGGTGATCGGAGCCTTGGCGCCCGATATGGGCTGGCTCATTGCCTCCCGTGTGGTCCAGGGCCTGGGTGGCGGCGGGTTGATGATCCTGTCGCAGGCCGTGATTGCCGACGTGGTTCCGGCCCGCGAACGCGGCAAGTACATGGGCGCCATGGGCGGCGTCTTCGCGTTCTCCTCCGTCGTCGGCCCCTTGCTGGGCGGCTGGTTCACCGAGGGTCCGGGCTGGCGCTGGGCCTTCTGGTTCAACCTGCCCGTGGGCGTCCTGGCGCTGATTGGTGCGTTGTTCTTCCTCAAGTCCCGCCCGGTCACCGTGAAGCCGAAGCTGGACTTCTGGGGCATGCTGCTGATGGCGGCGGCGACCACCGGACTGGTTTTGGTGAGCAGCTGGGGCGGCAGTACGTTCGCCTGGTCGGACCCCGTGCTGATTGGGCTGATCGTCGCCACGGTCCTGGCCGCCGTCGGGTTCGTGCTGGTGGAGCGAAGGACCGCCGAACCGATCATCCCCATGTCCATGTTCCGCGACCGCAACTTCATCATGACGACCATTGCGGGCCTGTTCGTCTCGGTGGCCATGTTCGGTGCCTTGGGCTACATGCCTACGTACTTCCAGATGGCCATCGGTGTGTCCGCGACGGTGGCCGGGCTCCTGATGATTCCCATGATGGCGGCCCTGCTCGCGTCGTCCCTGTTCTCCGGTGTCTTGGTTTCGAGGACCGGCCGCTACAAATGGATGCCGGTGGCAGGGTCCGCTGTGATGGCGGTGGCCCTGCTGTTGATGTACTTTGTGCATGCAGACACAGGGGTTTGGGTGCTGTGCCTCTACCTGGGCCTGCTGGGTCTTGGCCTGGGACTGAATATGCAGATCCTGGTGCTGATCGTGCAGAACTCCTTCCCGCTGCGGCAGGTCGGCACCGCGACGGCGGCGAACAACTTCTTCCGGCAGATCGGTGCCACGCTCGGTTCGGCCGTGGTCGGAAGCCTGTTCGCCCACCGGCTGGTGGACCTCCTCAACGACCGGCTTCCGGCCGCAGCAGTGGCCGCCACCGGTGGCGGCAATTCGCTGACACCTGACATGGTCGCCCACTTGCCCGGGCCGGTGCACGACGTGATTGTCGCCTCCTACAACGAAGCGCTGATGCCGCTGTTCCTCTTTATGGTGCCGTTGGCCTTGGCTGCCACCGTGCTGTGCCTGTTCGTGGTGGAAAAGCCGCTGGCCACCACGCTGGAACCAGACGTCATGCCGGAGGCCATCTCCGAAGGGAACGTGCTGATTACCGCAGAAACCGAGGGCAACCATCCGGCGAACACGGACCTGCGCGCGGCTGAAGCCGGCCGCAGGTAGCACCGGGAGGGGCCGGCCCCGCCGGAACAGCCGATCGTGCCGCGGGGTGGCCCAGCTCCAGTCGATCCGCCGGTGGCGTCACGGGCACGGGCAAGCTGATCGGGCCTCCGCGGGCGGGCAGCCTGGGGACCGATGGTTATGCTGACTGCATGGGTACGTCAGCGGTACTGCATAAGGAGCCGCGCGTCGTCGAGATTGAGTCGCTCGAGCAGTTCGACCGGCTTATCGCCAGGGCGCCGCGTGCCCTGGCCGCGCGCGACGGGAACCAGAACCCGAGCGGGGGAGGGCAGCAGGCCGCGGGACCGACGCCGGGCGGGGGACAGCAGCCTCCCCGAAGACCGCAGTCAATGCGCGGCTGGCATTTTCAGTCAGTGGATCTCACCGGCCGCACGGAGGCCCTGCGCAGCATGGACCCGGCGGGCGCGGTGTTCTTGGGGTGTGCCTTCGAAGATGCCACCGAGCACTGGCTGCACCGCCAAGGCGCGCTGATCTTCCCCACGTTGCCCGGTATCCCGTTCGACCAGTACCGCGGCCAGCCCTACACCGCCGCCGAGCTCTACAGTGGGCTGGAGACGGGGCCGTATGAAGCGACACTTGATGCGCGGGTCTACGCCTGGTCGTCGCGGTCTGCGATCCGGCGTGACGTCGATTCAACGTTGGCGGCCAGCCTGCATGACCACGCCATTGGCGATGCCCTGGAAGCTCTGTTCTCCACGGAGTTCGCGGGCAAGCGCGTGGTGGGAGTAATGGGTGGGCACGCGGCCTCGCGGGGCAGCGCACTTTACGACGACGCCGCCCGCCTGGGCAGACTCCTCGCCCAGGCTGGGTACGCCGTGGCGACCGGCGGTGGGCCCGGCGCGATGGAGGCGGCCAACCTGGGCATCCCCACCTGGAATTACGGGCATGAACCGCCCAACATGTTCGCCACCCACATTGCCAAGTACTTCGGCAACGCGGTCCGCGAGGCCGTGCTGCTGCAGCGCTGCGACGGCGGGATCGTGTTCCTCCCGGGAGTCGGCGGCACCGTGCAGGAGATTTTCCAGGACGCCTGCGAGAACTACTACGCCACCCCGGAAGCCCTTTCGCCCATGGTGCTGGTGGGGCGCAAGTACTGGACCGAGGAGCTGCCGGCCTGGCCGCTGCTCCAGGCGCTGGCCCGCGGGCGGGATATGGAGCGGGCAGTGCATCTGGTGGACACGGTGGAACAGGCCATGGACGTCCTATAGCTCGGGCACGCACTCGCCCTTGCCCAGCGACGACAAGCCGGTGAGGTCGCCGTCGGCAAAGTTCAGGATGTCGTGTGAGGCCTGCGCGTACATCAGCTGGGTAGGGTCATCCACGTGGTCCAGGCCGATCACATGGCCCAGCTCGTGCATGATGATCGCACGGGCGGCGTCCGTGCCCCGGGGGGAGCCGAGCAGCTGGCGGAACTGCGGTGTGTCCAGTTCGATCTGGCCGGAAACGTAGGCGGCGGCTCCGCCCCGCGAGGCCCAGCCACTGCCGCCCAAGCCGATGGTCGGGCCGGCCAAGGTGGGGCTTTGTTCGGGGTCGGACCAGGCAATGAGCACCGGTGCCCAGCGCTCGCCGTAACGTTCGGGTTGGTAGGACCTGCGCTGGTCCGTGGGCCGTTCGGTGGTGGTGCCTTCGTAGATGAACTGCAGCCCGGTGGCCTCGGAGACCTCCTCCACCGCCTGGTGGACAAGATCTTCGCTGTCTGCGAGAGCGTCCGCAGCACCGACCACGTACCGTACCGGACGGCAAGGATCGTACGCGATGTAGTCCTGGCCGGTAGCCGGCGAAGCCAGGAAACGGTAGGAGTTGCTCTCCTCACGCAGCGGCGCGGGTGCCCCCAGCGGCTCCTCCGCGGCGTCGACTCCCGACGGCGGGAAATCACCGTAGCCCGGACCCTCCACCTTCGGTCCCCGGTCGAACGGAACACCGTTGAGCGCGGCGGATTCGCTTGATTGCAGCGCCGATGCGTGCCGTGGCTGAGCCAACCAGACAAACGCCCACGCCACCAGGGCAACAAGAGAGGCGAGCAGGATCAGCTTCCCGAACGGCGACGGGCCGCCGTGCGGCCTCGGTTGGGGCGTTGCCACGCTCCAAGCCGGCGGCGGCAGGTAGGTGGGTGGCTGCGTATATACAGTCCGCTGCCTCGCTGCCGGATTGATCCAGACAGGCGGCGACATGCCGTCGGCGTCCGCGTTCTGCCGACCCTCCGCGTCGGATAGGACCCACCGCGGCACGCGTCCGGTCCTGGATCTGGGCACAGGCCGACCCGAGCCCGGTTCATGGCCCGGGCCGTCGGACGGTGGCCAACTCATGGTCCCCCTCGGCGTGGCGGACAGCGAGGCTGCATTGCCGCGCTTGCCTCAGACTAACGAAGCCCCGAGACAAACGGTAGGCGTCCCCCCGCACTTCCTGCGGGGGAACCGGTCGGCCCTGACGGCGAATCAGACGGCCGTGGTGCCGAACAGGGAGCCCAGCAGGTAGGTGGCCAGGGCAGCCCCGAAGCCGATCGCCAACTGCCGCAGCGCACGCTTCACAGGGGAAGCCCCCGACAACAAACCAACGATTCCGCCGGTCACCAGCAGCGCCATACCGACCAGCACCAGTGCCAGCACCACGGCCGCGGTGCCCTGCATGCCGAGGATGTAGGGCAGGATCGGCACTAGGGCGCCGGTGGAGAAGAACAGAAAACTGGACACGGCGGCATTCCAGCCGGTGCCGATCTCCTGATAGTCGTTGGCGTACGTTTCCGGCGGCTGCAGCGACAGGCTCGGGTCGCAGTCACAGTCCAGATAGCCCATGCGTTCGGCGGCCCGATGTTCTGCTGCGTCCTGGGTCATGCCGCGCGCCCGGTAGACCAGCACCAGTTCGTTGGCGTTCAGGTCCAGGTCGGGTGCAGCCTGCAGGGTGATCTGAGTGGGACGCGTGGCCGAGAGCAACTCGCGCTGGGAGCGCACGGACACGTATTCGCCGGCTCCCATGGATAGCGCGCCGGCGAGCAAGCCCGCGACGCCGCTGAACAGGATGAAGCCGCTGGACACTCCCGTGGCACCGATGCCCATGATCAGGGCCAAGTTGGAGACCAGTCCATCGTTGGCGCCGAAGACTGCGGCGCGGAAGTTACCGGAGAGCCGTGCCCGGCCGCGGGTGGCCAGGCCGCGGATGACCTCTTCGTGGATCAGCTCATCGGCGGCCATGGCCTCGGTCGCCGCGGGTTCCTTGGCGTAAGGGGAACGGCTTTCGGCCCGCTGCGCCAGAGCCAGCACGAACACGGAGCCGAAGCTGCGGGCCAGGAACCGCAGCACGGTACGGCGCAAGGACGGGCGCAGCCGTTTCGCCGCGTGCTCGCCCAGCAGATCCCGCCAGTGACGTTCATGGCGGCCCTCCGCGTCTGCCAAGGCCAGCAAGATGTCGCGCTCTTCGCCGTCGCGGCGTCTGGCCAGGTCGCGGTAGATGGCGGCTTCGGCACGTTCATCCGCCAGGTAGCGGCGCCACAGGCGTATATCGGATGACGACGGCGATGCGTGGCCGGCGGGTCGGGGTTCCATGGGGGCGGGGCCGGCTGGATCGGGACTCGTTGTCACGCTGCTCCTGAGTCGGACCGGAGACGGTTCGATGATCTCCGGTCAGTTAGCTGTCAACTGACCGAAGGTCTCGCTCGCCTAGGCGCAGGCTTGGATGGTACCGTCCCTGCGCGCAGGTGGACTGCCGGGCCGCACTAGCGGCCAGTATGTCGACAGGCCTCCACGCCCATGCGCGTAGTCGCGCGGCGGTGGAGCTACTCCCCTTCGCAGCCTCCATTGTAGCCGGTCTGCGGGTGCGGCCGTGCCCCGGACTCCTGATCGGGTCCGGGGCACGGGGGAGCGGCTCAGTAACCGTCGTTAGCGGGTGGCAACCTCGCCCGGTCCCTCGACCGGAACTTCCTCCGTTGCCAGGCCGGCTACCCGGCGGTCCCAGGCCTGCCGGACGGCTGCGTCGGTGGGCCTGGTGAGAAGCGACACCGCCACATAGACCACTGCGGAGGCGATCAGGCCGTAGTAGATGGGCTCGTTGGCGTAGACGCCGGCATACGGTTCCTCGGCGTTGACTTCCAGCACGATCATGGTGGTCAGCGTGACAATGGTGCCGGCTGCCATGGACCACGCGGCCCCCAGGCCGGTGCCCCGCTTCCAAACCAGTCCACCCAGAATTGCGACCAGCAAGCCGCCGACCAGGATGTCGTAGGCAATGGTCAACGCAGCGACCACATCCTGGACCACGATGGCCAGCAGGATCGAGACCGCACCCAGGCCGAAGACCCACCAGCGGTTGCCGGCCACGTCGTGATCGGAGTTCTCGTGGTCATAGCGGACCTGCTTGCCAAACCAGGAGGCCACAAACGGGACCACGTCGGCTCGCGCCACTGTTGCCGCGGCGATCAGGCAACCGGACGCCGTCGACATCATGGCGGCGACGGCAGCGGCCAGCACGATGCCGCCGATGCCGATCGGCAGCAGGTTCATGGCCACATCGGCGTAGACATCGTCCTTTACCTCAATGGCGGGCAACACCACGGAAGCCGCCATGCCGATCAGGGCGCCGGCTGCGCCGTAGAGGATGCAGTAGACGCCGGCCGCCGTTCCGCCCCAGCGGGCGACTTGCGGGTTGCGGGCGGTGAAGACGCGCTGCCAAATGTCCTGGCCGATCAGCAGGCCCAGGGTGTACACCACGAAGTAGGTAATGATGGTCTGCGCGCCGATGCCGGTGAGCGAGAAGAACTCAGCATCGACCCGGGTGCGGATGCCGTCCAGTCCGCCGGCGGCCGACCAAGTAAGAGGCAGCATGAGCAGGAAGACGCCGATGGTTTTGATGACGAACTGGGCCATGTCGGCCAGCGTGATGGACCACATGCCGCCGACCGTGGAGTAAATCAGCACGATGGCACCGCCGACGGCGATGGACAGCCAGCGCTCCCAGCCGAAGAGCACTACCAGGATCGTGGCATATGCTCCGGTGGACGTGGCACAGAGCATCAAGGTGTAGGCGAGCATGACGATGCCCGACACTTTGGTGGCATGCACGCCATAGCGCAGGGTGAGCATCTGCGCCACGGTGTAGATTTTCAGCTTTTGCAGCGTCGGAGCGAAGAGCAGGCTCAGCAGCAGCACGCCGGCGCCGATGGCGACCACCAGCCACATCCCGGAGAGGCCCCACTTGTAGCCCAGGCCCACACCGCCCACGGTGGAGGCTCCGCCCAGCACGACGGCGGCCATAGTCCCGGTGTAGAGGAAGGGGCCGAGGCGGCGGCCGGCCACCAGGTAATCGCTGGTGTTTTTGGTGCGGGACTTCCCCCACCATCCGAAGAGCAGCATGGCGGCCAGATAGGCCACCACAATCACGACGTTGACGATTTGATTGTCCATGGGCACTCCAAGGGAGAATAACGAATAGCGCGGGAAGAATGCGCATAAATTGCCTCTGAGGCAACAAGTGTTGAGTGTTAAGCTAATTGTGACTTGCGGCACGAGTCAACTCGACCCGTAACCGCGTGGTTGCCAGGTGCTCGGAGCCACCCCCCGCGCGCACCTCCCACCACGCTCTGCACCGAAAAAGGATGATTAGTGAAGGCACTGCCAGTTGAACCCAGCAATGATCCGGTAGCTATTGGCTCGCGGATCCGTGCGGCGCGCCAGGAGCAGCGCATGACCATCGAGCAGGTGGCGGATTCGACGGGGCTTACCAAGGGGTTCCTGAGTCGGGTGGAGCGCGACCTCACGTCCCCGTCAGTGGCATCACTGGTCACTTTGTGCCAGGTGTTGTCCATCTCCATCGGCGATCTGTTCTCCCTGCCGGAAACGCATCTTTCGCGCGCAGGGGAGGGGCCGCGCATCAATCTCGGCGGCGAAGGCATCAAGGAGGAACTGCTGACCGCCCGCCACGAGCGCCGACTGCAGATCATCCGAGCCGTCATCGCACCGCGCGGCCGGGGGGAGGCGGACCTTTACTCCGTGGACTGCGACGTGGACGTTCTCCACGTGATTACGGGCCGCATCACCCTGATCTTCACCTCTGAGCGCTACGAACTCGCCGCAGGCGACACTATTTCCTTCTCGGGCCGTGAGCCGCACACCTGGATCAATGAGACCGACCAAGAGGCTATTGTCACCTGGACCTTGGTTCCGGCCGCCGCGCGCTAACCACCACGAGCACCGGCACCTTGACTGTTACCGGGACCACAAATACCATTTCAGGCAACAGATGTTGCACATAGGACAACAGTGTCTGCCTCCGACGCCATCCTGCGCTCGGCTGAAGGCGGCGGCGGACGTCGTCCGCTGCACCGGACGACGGACAGCGGAGGCAGGCGGCCACGCCGACCGCTGAAGGCCACGTCGGACGCGGGCCCGCATCCCAAACGGCGCTGCAGGCGCCAGCATCGAAGGAGAACCATGGAAGAGCTTCGTGTGGAAGCCAACGGCCATCTCGGCCCGATCGATTCGTCCCGCATCCCGCGCTATGCCGGCGCCGCCACCTTCGCCCGGTTGCCCCGCTTGGACCAGGTTCAGCAGGCAGACATCGCCGTCGTCGGCGTTCCCTTCGATTCTGGTGTTTCCTACCGCCCGGGTGCGCGCTTCGGCGCCAACCACGTGCGCGAAGCCTCGCGGCTGCTGCGCCCTTACAACCCGGCCTGGGACCTCAGCCCGTTCGAGGAGGTGCAGGTGGCCGACGCCGGCGATATGGCCGTCAACCCGTTCAACATCAATGAGGCCATCGAAACCATCCAGCAGAACGCGCTGGACCTGACCGCCTCCGGCACCAAGCTGGTCACCATCGGCGGCGACCACACCATCGCCTTGCCGCTGCTCCGTGCAGCCGCCGAGCGGGCCGGCGGCCCGGTCGCCATGCTGCATTTCGACGCGCACCTAGATACCTGGGACACGTACTTCGGCGCCGAATACACGCACGGCACTCCGTTCCGCCGGGCGGTGGAGGAAGGCATTTTGGACACCGAAGCCATCTGCCATGTGGGCACCCGCGGTCCGCTCTACGGCAAGAAGGACCTCGACGACGACCACCGGTTCGGCTTCGGCATCGTCACCAGCGCCGACGTCTACTACGAGGGCGTCCGCGACGTCGTGGCAAAGCTTCGCGACCGGATCGGCGACACTCCGCTCTACCTGTCGGTTGACATCGACGTGCTGGACCCGGCCCACGCACCGGGTACCGGAACCCCCGAAGCCGGGGGCATCACCAGCCGTGAACTCCTGGAGATCATCCGTGGCTTCCGCGGCATGAACCTTGTCGGTGCCGACGTGGTGGAGGTGGCCCCCGCCTACGACCACGCGGAAATCACCGGGGTGGCCGGCAGCCACGTCGCCTACGAACTGGTGTCGCTGATGGCCGACAACGCAGCAGGCAGCGGTTCCGGCAACGGCTATGCCGCCCAGGCGTTGAAGAATGCCCGCCCCGCCGTGCACAGCGGCTATGGGTCCGATCAGGAGACCTTCAAATGACGGCGGCAAAGGGCGGGGCGGTGCCCAGCGGCGGGGCTGCCCACGCCGGGCCGGCGCAACCGGCGGTGCGCAACGGCGGGGACCTCGTCGTCGAAACCTTGAGTGCCTTGGGCGCGACGACGGTGTTCGGCATCCCGGGTCAGCATGCCCTGGGTTTGTTCGACGCTTTGTCCCGGTCCACGTTGCGTTTCGTCTCCTCCCGGGTGGAGAACAACTCCGCGTTTGCCGCTGACGGATTCTCCCGGGCCACGGGCGACGTCGGTGTGCTCTTCCTGTCCACCGGGCCGGGTGCGCTGACGTCACTGGCCGGACTGCAGGAAGCCTACGCCACGGGTGTGCCGATGGTTGTCATCGCCAGCCAGATCCCACTGGAAGGCCTGGGCGCCCGCCGCAAGGGCATGCTGCACCAACTCGACGATCAAAAGGCCTCGGCGGCCAACGTCACCAAAAGCCAGCGGCTGATCCAGCATGCTTCGGGCATCCCGTCGGCCATCCAGGACGCGTGGACCGAGGCGATCTCCTCACCGCAGGGACCGGTGTGGGTGGAAGTTCCGCAGAACGTCCTGCTGGATCCGATCATGGTGCCTCCGGTGGAAGATGCGCTGGCCGAGGCGTTCGACAACCCGCCGCGGACCGAGCTGGTGAAGGAGGCGGTGCGCTGGCTCTCGGACGCCACGCGCCCCGCTATCATCGCCGGCGGCGGCGCGCGCCGTGGCAAGGCCGAACCGTGGCTGCGCTCCATTGCGGAGAAGCTGCGGGCCCCGGTGGTCTGCTCGCCGGGCGGCAACGGTGCGTTCCCGTGGAACCATGAACTCTCGCTGCAGTCCTGGGTGGAGGACCGGTACATCACCGACATCCTCGAAGATGCCGACGTCCTGGTGGTGGTGGGTTCGTCGCTGGGCGAAGTGACCAGCAACTACTTCACGATGGAACCGCGCGGCCGAATCATCCAGATCGACGCCGAACCGCGGGTCCTCGAATCGAACGGTCCCGCACTGGGCATCCGCGCCGACGCCGGCCAGGCGCTGCAGGCCCTCGACGAAGCCCTCTCTCGCGCGCAAGGCAATGCGCCGGACTGGCACGGTCAAACCCCCGAGCAGCTGGTCAAGGACTCCCTGGCCAAGGTGCAGGCCCGGCTCGACGGCCAGGACTTGGCCAAGGAACGGGCCTTCATGGCGGACATCCGCGAGGCGGTCCCCGACGACATGCAGACGTTCTGGGACATGACCATCTCCGCCTACTGGGCCTGGAGCTGCTGGGACGCGCGTGAGGGAGAGTTCCACTCCGCGCAGGGAGCCGGCGGCCTCGGCTACGGTTTCCCCGCCGCCATCGGCGGCAGCGTTGGGCTGGCCAGCCGCGGAAAGCCCGCCCGCGTGCTGGCCGTTTCCGGCGACGGTTCGGCCATGTATTCGATCAGCGAGTTGGCCACCGTCCGCCAGCACAACCTGCCGGTGACCTGGCTGATTGTCGACGACGGCGGCTACGGCATCCTGCGCGAATACATGGAAGGTGCGTTCGGCCGGGCCACGGCCACGGAACTGGCCCGACCCGACTTCGTGGCGCTCGCGGAGTCGTTTGGCGTACCGGCCCGCAGGGTCGCACCCGAGGGGATCCGTGCCGCGCTCGAGGAAAGCTTCGCCGCGGAGGGACCGAACGTCGTCGTGGTGGAGACGCTGCTCAAGATGTTCGCCCCCACCCATTTGGGGGACTGAGACCCCCGGCAGATCAACGGCAGGCCGATGATGGCCCCTCCGCCCACCGAGAATCGTCCGGTGGGGGGAGGGGCTTTCGCATGTCGAAAATCGTCCGGGGTGGAGGGGCTGTTGCATGCCGAGAATCGTCTGCTAGGTGGAGAGCTTTCGCATGTCGAAATCGTCCGGGCCGGACAAACTGTCGCATGCCGAAGATCGTCCGCTGGGTGTCGCATGCCCTCAAGCGGTGGCCATCGCTGACCAGCACAGCCTTGCCCCCCCCGACTGCCCACGCGCGCGAAAATCCCTATGCAGGATCAATTTAGTTTGCTGACACAACCAATTCCCGTTATAGTTGCTTTAGGCAAATATAAAGATGAGGTGCGTCATGGCTGTTGAATCCGAAACCGCCCAAGAGCTGGTAGCAGGTGTCTTTTCCCTGCAGCGGTCTCTACGGGCGGCTGCACACCACATGGCCGACCCGTCCGGCCCTGGTTTCGCGCTGCAAGGCGTGATGCGGATTATTGGTGAGGCGGGGGAGCTGCGTGCCACCGAGCTGGCCGCCAAGCTGGGCATCGGTCCGGCGGCGCTGAGCCGCCACATCACGGACCTCGAGGCTTCCGGGTTCGTGTCGCGGCGCCCGCATCCCGACGACGGCAGGGCGTCGTTGATCTCGCTGTCCGCGGACGGCGAGGCCAGCATGCGGGCCGAGGCGTTGCGCCGGGCCGCCCTCATGCAGAACATGCTCGGCGACTGGACCGAAGACCAAGCCCGGTCCGCCATTACTGCTGTCAGCCGCCTCGCCGAAGCCCTCCATGCATCAATCCTGTCAACGAAGCCGGGAACCCGCCGCTACGAACCAGCAGGAGTCTGATCCATTGCACAAACCCACATCACACGCGTCTGCGCCCGGCGCGCTCCTTGAGGACGGTACTCCCGACAGGTCCTCGGCACGCGCCGGATCTGTGCCGGCCGGCCCGTCGCTCGCCGGACCCGCGCCTGCCGGCCCGTCGCTCGCCGGACCCGCGCCTGCCGGCCCGTCGCTCGCCGGACCCGCGCCTGCCGGACCCGCGCCTGCCGACGGTGACCTGATGAGCCACCGGCAGATCCTGCAGGTCCTCACTGGCCTGCTGGCCGCTTTGTTCACAGCCATGCTCTCCAGCACGATCGTGGGCAACGCCCTGCCCACGATCATCGCTGATCTGCACGGCACCCAAACAGACTTCGCGTGGGTCGTGACGGCCGCGCTGCTGGCGAACGCCGCGACCACGCCAATCTGGGGCAAGTTCGCGGACCTGTACAACAAGAAGCTGCTGGTCCAGCTGTCCATCGTCATCTTCGTGGCAGGGTCGGTTTTGGCCGGGTTCGCTCCGGACATGACCACCCTGCTGGCTGCCCGGGTGGTCCAGGGCACCGCGATGGGCGGCCTCACTGCCCTGGTCCAGGCGATCATCGGCACCGTTATCCCGCCGCGCGAACGCGGCCGGTACGCGGGCTTGATGGGTGCAGTGATGGCGGTGGCCACCGCAGGTGGCCCATTGTTGGGCGGCTTCATCGTTGACAGCCCGCTCGGTTGGCGCTGGACCTTCTTCGTCTGTGTCCCGCTGGCCGTCATCGCCTTGTTCATGCTGCAGAAAACGTTGAAGATCGGCCATGAACGACGGCAGGTCAAGATTGATTGGCTCGGTTCCGTCCTGCTGACGGCCGGCGTGTCCATCCTGCTGATCTGGGTTTCCTTCGCCGGCCAACCCGGCTACTACGACTGGCTCTCCGGAACCAGCGCGCTCCTGGTGGGCATCGGCGTCGTGCTTCTGGTGCTGTTGGTGTGGGTCGAGTCCAAGGCGTCCCAGCCGATCATTCCGCTGAAAATCATCACCGAACGCACCACCGCGCTGTCCATCATCGCTTCCATCTCCGTGGGCGTGGCCCTGTTCGGCTCCACCACGTTTGTGGGTCAGTACTTCCAGGTGGCCCGCGGAGCGACCCCGACCGAGGCCGGTCTGCTGATGCTGCCGATGATCGCCGGCAACCTGATCGGCGCCACCGTCTCGGGCCAACTGATCACCCGCTTCGGCAAATGGAAGCGCTACCTGGTCATCGGAGCCGTCCTGGTGATCGGCGGCACCGGTCTGGCCGGTACCCTGGACCACCAGACGGAGTTGTGGAAGGCCGGCATTTATCTGTTCGTGCTCGGTTTGGGCATGGGGCTGCTGATGCAGAACCTGGTGCTCGGAGTGCAGAACACCGTGCGCGCCAAGGACATCGGCGCAGCCAGTGCCTCCGTGGCCTTCTTCCGCTCCTTCGGCGGCGCCATCGGCGTATCCGTGCTGGGGGCCGTGCTCGCCGGTCGGGTCAACACCCTGGCCACGGGCGGCATGAAGGAGGCCGGTATCCCGGTATCGGGCGAAGGGACCGGTGCCACCCTGGATCTGGCGGCCTTGCCGCCGGCCGCCGCGGACGTCATGCGGGAGGCCTATGGGGACGCGACCGCCCTGATCTTCCAAATTTCCGCCGCCATTGCCGTGGTAGCGCTGATTGCGGTGCTGTTCATCAAGGAGCGGCCGCTGCGCCGCACCATTGACATCAAGCCGACCAGCGGGAGTCCAGTGGAGCCCGGCCTGGTCGGCGGGGCGGAACCGGTCATGACAGGCTCCGTCGCGGTGGTTCCTGCGGGCGCCCAGCGCACACACACCGGGCCGCAGGACGTGAGCCCGGGCGCGGAACACGGAAAATAACGACGACGGATCGCCGCGTCTTCGGTAATTCCCATTAGAGGCGCGGCGGTCCTTCTCCGCGTGGGCGGTGCGGGCCACGGTGCCCGGGCGGTAGGGCGGTACGGGCCCTGGTCCGTGGGACCCGGGCCATGGGCGAGCAGGGGTTCTCTGGGCCGTTCAGACCAGGAACGCGACCAGCCTGTCCTCAAGCGCAGCAAGGTCGTCGGCTTTCTTGAACTCGCACTCCCATACCGTGAGCACCTGCCAGCCGGCTTCCTGCAGAGCTGCCCGTTGGGTTTCGTCCCGCGCAGCCGTGCGCGACCGCTTGGTGGCCCAGAACTCGGCGTTCGACGTGGGTGCGTGCTGGCCGGCCTTGCAGTCATGGGCATGCCAGAAGCAGCCGTTGACGAAGATGACCTTGCGCCGTCCCGCGAAGACCAGATCCGGTTTACCCGGCAGTTTTTTGCCAGCCGCGCTGCCGTGCAGGCGGTAGCGGTACCCTCGCGCATGCAGCAGTTTGCGGACCACAAGTTCGGGTTTGGTGTTCTTGCCGCGGATCTTGGCCATGTTCACGCTGCGCTGCTGCGGGGTCAACGAGTCGGCCATGCTTAAAGACTAGGCGGACCGGCCGTATGAGCGTAACGCCGTTCGCCTCGCGCTCGGACACCTCTGACCACCAGCCATGGTCCCGCGCGACAGCCTCTGATGTGGTCCATCGGGCCACCATGCGCCGTGTTTTGCATCACTCGTGAGGGGCGAGTGGCTAAGCCGGGCGGGCACGTGAGCCTTTGAGCGTCAAGGGAATGCGGCTGCCGCTGCTACGTTAAACGATAAAGCGGCGACAGGCCGCACTGCCCTTTCGAAAGGACCTTCGATGCGCTTGATCGGCACTTCGGACATCAAGATCTTCCCGCTCGCACTGGGGGGTAACACCTTTGGCTGGACCTCCGACGAGTCCGGCTCACAGCAGGTGCTCGATGCCTTCACCGAGGCCGGCGGCAACTTCATTGACACCGCGGACAGCTACTCCGCATGGGTTCCGGGAAACCGCGGGGGCGAATCCGAGGAGATCATCGGCCGCTGGATGGCGGACCGGAAAAACCGCGAATCGGTGGTCATTGCCACCAAGGTCGGCGGACATCCCGAGCTCCAGGGGCTGTCAGCGGTGAATATTGCTGCTGCGGCCGAGGCATCGCTGCAGCGACTGGACACCGATTACATCGACCTCTACTACGCCCATTACGACGACGAAAGCACGCCGCTGATCGAGGCGGCCGCCGCCTTCGACGCCCTGGTGAAGGAGGGCAAAGTCCGCCAAATCGGGCTCTCCAACCTGTCCCCGGAGCGGATTGCCCAATGGATCGACACCGCCCAGCAGAATGGCTTCGCGCTGCCCGTCGCCCTGCAGCCGCAGTACAACCTGGTGGCCCGCAAAGACTACGAACTTGGTTACGCTCCGCTGGCCCGGGAATACAACCTGTCGGTCTTCCCGTATTTCTCGCTGGCCTCCGGTTTCCTGACCGGCAAGTACAGCACGCCGGAGGACGCCGGCAGCAGTCAGCGTGGCGGCATGCTCGGCGGATACCTGACCGACGAAGGATTCGCTGTGGTCGATGCCTTGGAGGAGATCGCCGGCTCGCGCGGCATTTCCATCACGACGACGGCGCTCGCCTGGCTGCTCACCAAGCCCGGCATCACCGCACCTCTGGCAAGCGCCCGCACGCCCGAACAGCTGCCGGACCTGCTGTCGGCCCCGGATGTGGAGCTGACCGCCGACGAAGTCGCCGCCTTGGACCGCGCGTCCCAGCCCTTCGCCTGACGCCTGCCTAACGGCGCCGGCCCTCAGCACGACGGATGCCTGACGGACGGCTGACCTTAACGACGACGGCGATGCCCCACATGGGAACATCGCCGTCGTTCGAGGCGGACGCTCCGCCGCCGAGAGGTGGTTACAGCCAGCCGGCGGGATCCACGGTCTGGCCGTCCTTGACCACTTCAAAGTGCAGGTGGCAGCCAGTTGAGTTGCCGGTGGTGCCCAGCTGGCCAATGGTCTGGCCCTGGGCTACCTTCTGTCCCAGCGAGATGCCGATGGACTGGAGGTGGTTGTAGGTGGTCCGCAGGCCATTGTTGTGCTCGACCACAATACGGTTTCCGCCGCCGCCCACCTGGAAGCCAGCCTCGACGACCTTGCCGCCGTCGGATGCGTGGACCGGAGTGCCGCACGCCATCGCGTAATCAATTCCTGTGTGCAGTTCCCCGGCAGCGCCCGTAATCGGGTTCATGCGGTAACCGAACCCGGAGGTCTGGTTCATGTTCGGGATCGGGGCGGCCAGCTTGCCCGTCGAGAAGCCGGCAGTCCTGGCCTTGGCTGCTTCCGCAGCCTTCTTGGCCGCGGCTGCGTCTGCTGCCTTCTTCTTGGCTGCGGCTTCTGCCTTGGCCTTTTTCTCCGCCGCAGCCTTCTTTGCTGCCTCGGCCTTCTTGGCGGCGGCAGCCTTTTCATCGGCCTTCTTCTTCTCGGCAGATGCGGCGGCGACCTGCTCGCCTTGCTGGGCTGCCGTGCCGGCGACCTTGGCCCGGTCAAACCGGAGCTCGGCCTCCTGAGCGGCCTTGACTTCCACCGGGCTCTGCTCGGAAGCGCGCTCGGAGCCGGGTAGTTCCCCTGAGCCGCCAGCTTGGGCGACCGGCAGGGCGATGGCGGTTAGCATGCCGGCGGCAATCGACGCCACGCCGATCTTGCGGGCGATCGAGCGGGCCGCGGAGGGCGTTTCCGCACGGCGGCGGCCATTGGTGCCACTCGTGGAACGGGAGATTTGGGACAGGGTACTTGTGCGGGTGTCGGAACGGCGACGCCCGCGCTCAGGGGTGTGCACAGGGGTTTCCTCTCGTTCGCCTGCGAAGTTAGCTGTCGGATTCGAGCGAGAGTTCACTCGGTCCTGCCAGCAGTCGACCCCGAAGGCGGGCTTCGGAAAACGTGGACTGCCGTTGAGGACTTCACCCCGAGGTGCCCCCAAGCACCGCAGATGGTTCCTCCGCCCCTGCCTTCGATCTAAAGCTCGATACGTCTGGTCCGCTGGCAGGGTTCGACGGGCGGACCAGGTGCCTACCTACATAGATAAGAACATGTTCAAAAGTACCGGAGCGACACGCGGTGTTACAAACTCGTTATCAGTGTTCCTTGTCACCAGAAGTGCAGTGTGGTTGCCACTGCTACCGCTACTCCATCAGCCAGGCTGCGGTCTTCGTGCGGCCGGAGATCTCATTGCGCTCTCCGGCCCGCACGGGCACTCCGGGTGGAAAGTAGCCGAGCCGCCGTGCTTCCAACCGCTGCCGGACCACGGGCGAGGGAATCGATGTCCCTTTCTTCCGGGCGCAGCCTTCGCAGGCCGCCACGAAGTTGGACATCACCGTGGATCCGCCCTTCTTCCACGGGTAGAAGTGGTCGCCGGTGGTGGCCGGATTCGGACAACGAAGGCACCGGCCAACCTCAAGCTCGCACTGCCCGCCGGCGCGGGCCACGCCCTCGCGGCGCTGCTCCTTGGTAAACCTGCGCACTGGATCCCGCCGGCGCAGGTCGCGGGAGCGGCGGATACGGGCGGCGAAGGCCACGATCAGCAGGAGGAGGGCAGGGGGCGCGACCCAACCGACCACCGGCCAGGCCGCCATGAGCAGCACGTCGTAACCCCCGCCGCTGAGCAGTTGCCGGATCCCGGCCAGCAGACCGGTAGACCAAAGGGCTGCGAGAGTCGCGTAGACCAGCCACGCCAATGCCGCCACGAAGACCCAGAAGGTGATCCGCCGCGACCAGTAGATCATCGCCAGTTCGGACATCACCCATCACCACCGGGCTATGGCAGCCCCAGGCGGCCGGACCGGTCACATCGGCAAATCGCGACGGACCAGCCGGAGCAGCCTCAGGACTACAGCGCTGCTGCTCCCGACTCCGCGACGGACTGGTCCTGCTCGCCGGAGCCGCCGCTGACACCGATCGAACCGATGACGTGGCCATCGCGGGAGAGCGGTATGCCGCCGGCGAAGATCATGATCCGGCCGTGGTTGCTGGCATGGATGCCGTAGAACTGGTTCCCCGGTTGTGCGTTGTCACCCAGGTCCTTGGTCTGGATGTCGAACGCCCGGGAAGTGAACGCTTTGTTGATCGAGATGTCAATGCTGCCCAGCCAGGCCCCGTCCATCCGCACATGCGAGACAAGGTTTCCACCGGCGTCGGCCACGGCAATGTTCATCGGCTGACCGATTTCGGCGGCCTTGGCCTCTGCAGCAGCAATGACCCGGCGCGCGTCTTCCAGAGTGACAGTGTCCATGTTTGCTCCTCGATAGAAGGCCCCTGCAAGGCCTGGGTGATGTAACCGTTGGGGTAGAGCACGTCTTTGATGACGGCACCGGCGTCAAACCCTGCACAGCCTTCCGATGCAATGTCCAGCGGGATGACTTCGACCTTGCCGGTTTCTTTATAGACCACTGCTCGATTGCTGCTCATCGGGGATCCTCTGATCCGGACCGGAGTCAAGGGTGGTTGGTGCCCACCGTAGTCCTGTTGGCCGCGGGCTGGCTAGGGACCTGTTCTGCGGGCGATTCCAACCGGCCCCTTGTGGCCCGCAACGCTATCCGCAAGGGTGGACCCCATGGGAGCGAACGCAGCAACGGGCCGGGAGCCGGGCGCCGACGTCATCGTGGTGGGC